>CALRUG020000014.1:0-32441 GCA_943371295.1 Synechococcus sp. UW140
TATGTAGCGGTGATGATTTTGTTATTCCGATTAAATTTCTTCTCAAAATATTCAATTAAAAATAAACTAACAATAATAAAAAGATAAGGGTATAAAACATCTCCAAAAATCCAATAGTCAATTCCGAATCCTAGTAAATATTTAAAAAAAATAAAAAGTACAAAAAAGGAATAAATTAAATTTTTAAAAGTATTACTTGTGTTTATTCTAGCAAATAATCGAATGATAAAATAAATAAAGGCATAAACAAAAAAAGAAAAATAACCCATCAAATGATTCGCCTCTGCAAAAATTGTAACTGCCTCAGAATTGGGCCCCTCTGAGTCTCCAAAAAATTTATTATATACAGATCTAGAAACTAATGGCTCATCAAAAAAATTAATCCCTGGTGTCACTGCATCTATAATTGCTTTTACATAACTTTCAATTTTAAATGCACTAAAGTATATTTCTTGAATAGATTTATCCAAGTAAAAATCTAAGTATCCAATTCGATAAGAAACTGCATTTAATACCAAAGAGATCTTATCGTTATACTCCAAAACTAAACTCCCCATATCTTTAACGTCAACTAAACCTCTATTTACTTGATTACTAACCATACCAACAATAAAAAAAACGACTGAGATAGCCCCTATAATCAGTAATATTAAAAAACTTTTTAGAGAAATCTTAACGCCATTAGCTCCTTTAATGGTAATTGCGGCAATTATAAAAATTTGCAAGACTTGAAGTAACCCTGACTTGCTTCCAGTAAACATGACTAAAAAAACAATAAGCGCTAATTGTAAATATACAAAGAGCTTATCTCTAAACTTAATCTTATTCAAAATTACTATTGGTAATAAATAAAACATTATAGAAGAATAATTAAAAATAGCAAAAAAAATAGCAAGCACATTTGGTAAACTATTTTCACCCAATTTAAAGAACAAAAAAAGATAAATACAATTAATAATAAGTACAGAGAATGTAAATTTTAAAACAGTTTTCCATTGATAATCTACTTTGAACCTCAATAAACTAGGCTTTAATTTTGGAGAAAGTAACAAGGTAGTTATCGTAAAAATGGTTAGCTGAATATTCAATGTAATCATAGCTCCATTAACCTTATTTAAATCAGCTGACCGTATAATAAGGTCACTTAATACATCTTCGTTATAATAAAATGGAATCCTTAAAATAAAAAAAATTACCATTGATAAATTGAGTAATTCTAAAAAAGGATTATTAAAAAATTTATTTATGAAAATATTTATACAATTGATAGCTAAAAATACAAGTATGGGTCCTTTTGCTGTTTCTATAATAGTACCAGTAGGATTTGCCCAAACGACAAAGCCTAACACAAATAAAGTAATCGCTAATAAATAATTATTTAAGGTCATATAGAAAAATAAGACTACTCTATAAAATTCAGCTTCATTCTGTCGCCTTTTTTTAGATTAACTTTTGTTTTTTTACCTAATATTTCAACTAAATATTTGGGATGCAAACCAAATCCAGGACGAATTGATCTTACGGTTTCCTCAGTAAAAATGTCTCCTTCCATCATGTCTTTAACTACATATAATGAACGAGAAAAATCTTTTCCTTTGGATTGTTTAGGAGTGAGCTGATAATTTATTTTTCCGATTGACTGTTCAGCCTCTCTAACAGACTTTACCATTTGTGTAAATTCCAATTCATTCATAGAAAAAGAGGCATCAGCTCCCCCAATTGCCCTGTCTAAAATAAAATGTTTCTCAATAATTTTCGCCCCTAAACAAGTTGACACAATTGGAGCAATACTCCCCATTGTATGATCAGATAATCCTGCAATTACTTTAAATCTATTTTCAAAATCCTTAATCATAGCTAAATTAGCTTCCTCGATTGGGGCAGGATAACTTGAAGTACATTTTAATAACGCAATTTGACTATTCCCCATTTTTCTACATGCATTTAATGCTAGTTCTATGTCGCTTAACTCAGCAATTCCTGTAGAAATAATTATGGGCTTACCTTTAGAAGCCACATACTCAATTAATGGAATATCGGTAATTTCAAAAGAAGCAATCTTGTACGCTGGTACATTTAAAGACTCCAAAAAATCAACTGCTGATTTATCAAATGGGGAAGAAAAACATACCAATCCTTCTTCTTTAGCCACAGAAAATAATTCTTGATGCCACTCCCAAGGGGTATACGCTTCCTTATATAAATCATATAATTTACGTCCACCCCAAATTGTGTCTTTTATGATAAAATCATCCTCATCACAATCAATAGTTAGAGTGTCGGATTTGTATGTCTGAAGTTTTATGCAATTTGCACCTGCTCTTTTTGCCGCTTTTATAGTTTCTATAGCTGTTCTTAAACTACCGTTATGATTAGCTGACAACTCTGCAATGATAAATACAGGATAATTTTCACCTATTATTACTTCTCCTATTTGCATTTTTTGATATAATGATAACTTTTAAAATTTTTATATTTCTTGATTTCAAGCAATTCAAAATTTGCTTTCTCGAAAATTAATTTAGAAGCAGAATTTGTAAATTTAATATATGCGTGTATTTCAGTTTGAGGATTATCGCTAAAAAAATCATCTGTAGACATTATTAGCATTGGCGCCCCATAACCCTTACCTCTGAAAGAAGTATCAATAGATATCCCGATTTCTGCTATTAGATTTTCAATTATTTGAATCCGAACTTGCCCAATTGGCTTTTTTTCAGCATTTAAAAATAAATAAAAAACACATGTTTTCTCTTTCAGCTTTTCACTAAACCAAGATATGTGATCTTGCCACAAGATGGGGGATGATAGATAAGAATGCTCTCTGACTAAAGCATCATTTGCCCAATGAAAATAGGTTTCTGCATCAAAAATGTTAGCCTTCCTAAAATTTAAGTTATCTATTAATCTTTGCATGAATTAATACATCAATAAAATTATTATTAAAGTATGAATGTTGGTTTAATCGAGCTTCCTGAACGAAATTGTTAACTTCTAAAATTTTATAAAGCTTTGGCCGTAAATCAAATGCATAGGTATATATTTTATGTAAACTTAATTCATCAAAAGCCACATGCTCAATTAACTTTAAAAAATTACTCCAATGGATTTCAAATGATTCTGATTCCAATTTAGTATTCATAAGAAAAGAGATTTCTGCATTTTTATCAACCCAGTTAATATGCACTAAACCACCGTAACCTACACATACTTCTTTATGCAGATAAGAAAATAAAATTTGGTCGGGCTGAAGATTTTCAAATAAAGAATTAATGATTTTTTCAAAATATGCTTCTTGCATCTCTCTCGTTAAGAGCGAAGATTGCCGAAGATGATACATTTGCTCGTTCCTCCAATTCATGATAAAATACTTGTCTTCATCCCTGATTGGAACAATCGAATATTCTCCACTTTCAAATATTTGTTGTTTTAAAACTATATAATTAGGCATTGGACAGTCTAAAAAATGAATAATAATTAATTTTCAATCTTAATTATTTTTCGAAATCAAAAACCATGTAATATCATCTTGAGGAAATACAGGATCACGTCTGTATGAAAATCCATAGTCAATTAATCTAGTATCCTTGAATTTTTCTAAAAATTCACCAGCAAAATCCCTTTTGAATAGCCTATCCGAATGACCACGATAATCAATTGCCACAGGTGTAGGGTTATAATATTCTGCAATTAGTATGTATTTTTGAGATGTACTATAAAGTTTATCATAAACTTTTTGAATCATTTCTGGATTGATATGAATTAATACTCCTTTAATTAAGGATAAATCAGCTTTTTTATTTATTTCAACGTCAAAAATCGAGCCTTTATAAACATTTTTTATCCCAATTAAATCTTCTAATTGTTTTGCAGCATTTTCATTTATTTCAATACCCTGAAGCTGAATTGAGGGATACAATAAACTTAAAGCTTTTAAATTCATTCCAATATTAGCTCCAAATTCTACACATGAATTTATTGGGCCAGCATTAGACAATGCTTTTGAAAAAAAATTTAAATTAGAAGCAAGCAGCTCTGCCCCTTTATTCCTCTCAATGTAATCATTTCCAAATTCTTTTGCCCAAAAATTTTCTTGTTCAGTTTTATACATAATATTATTTTTTAAGTGAATATTTAATTTCAGCAAGTTTCCAATCAATTTCAGTATCAATATCTTGAGAATTAAGTTCATCTACAATAACCCCCCCAGAGTTTTTCGAGAAAATTGATCTAGATTCCATCGCAGATTTTGTTTTCAACCAATAAAATTGCCCCGCATCATAATAGCTAATAGGTAAGTCTTGACTTCTCGTATTTTCATACTCAGGATAAACCATTTCGATCTTATTATCAATTATTTTAAATGCCCTCTGAATTAGATTTGGATAGGACACTATAGGGAAAACTGAATCAAAATTCATATTTCTTAATAAATCAAAAGCTTGATTCAAAATTGCACTAGTACAAAAAGGAGCACAGGGATAAATGCAACAAATATGTTCAAATTTTTGTCCTAGCTTTTGGTATTCAATTACAACTTCCTCAATGACATCGAAAGTATTTGCAAAATCAGTTGATTTCTCGTTACTCCGAAAAAAGGGGATGGATGCGCCATATTTTTTAGCAATCTCAGCAATTTCTAAATCATCCGTTGAAACCATTACTTCCGCAAACAATTTTGATTCAAAAGCGGCTTGTATCGAATAAGCAATAATGGGTTTACCTAAAAAGTTTTTAATATTTTTTCTAGGTATTCTTTTACTTCCTCCTCTAGCAGGTATAATAGCAAGATTATTCATAAAAATCCTTAATCATTTTAATCACATACGTTTGCTCTTGCTCAGTTAAAGTAGGATAAATAGGAATACTTAGACAGCGCTTATAATATGATTCAACAAATGGTAAGTCACCATCCTGCCAACCTAAGTCGCGATAATAGGGCATTAAATGTGCTGGAATATAATGTACTTGAGCCCATATATTTTTTTCTCGCAAATAGGACATTAACTCATCTCGTTTTTCTATTTCAATGATATAGAGATGATAAGCATGTCCTTCAATTATACCTGTTTGTTTGCGTATCGGAGCAAAATTTTCAAATTCACGCTGATAGAAATGAGCAATTTCTCGTCTTTTAACTAATCCTGCATTTGCACGGCTTAATTGACTTAATCCTAATGCTGCATTGATATCGGCCAATCGATAATTATAGCCAAGCTCTTGCATTTCATAATACCATATACCATGATTATACTTCTTAAGTGTTGGTTCTTGCTGAATACCGTGTGTTCGCAAGTTCCTGATTGCATTGTATAAATCTTTGTTATTGGTTGTAATCATACCCCCCTCGCCACAAGCAATATGTTTAACTGGATGAAAAGAAAATATAGATAAATCAGCAAAGTTACCACTACCACAGTTCTGATGATTCTCATGAGTATCAATAAAAAATCCTCCTGGAGCATGGCAAGCATCTTCAATAATCCAGCAATCGAATTCTTTAGCCAAAATTTTAAACTCTTCCAAATTGACTGCATTCCCTGCAAAGTCAACTACAATAATTCCTTTATAAGTTCCTTTTGGAACAGCTTCTAGCTTGGTTCTTACTTGATTAATATCAATTAAATACGTTTCGGGATTAATATCAGCAAAATCAACTTCTCCACCGCAATATCTAATACAGTTTGCAGAAGCCACAAATGTTAATGGAGTTGTAATTACTTTTTCACCAGGTTTTAGACCCAAAGCCAAGGTACATAAATGAAGAGCCGCGGTTCCATTGCTTACCGCTATTGCATATTCACAACCAATGTATTTAGCAAATGCTTCTTCAAATTGCGAAACACTAGGCCCTTGTGTTAAAAAATCTGATTGCAATACTTTGACCACGGCCTTAATATCATCATCTGTAACATGATGCATCCCATAGGATATTCTTTTCATTTCTGTATTCATTTTTTATTCTCTTTAAAAGGATAATTTCGTAGATGGCAAATTAAAATATATTATATCCAGGCCATGTAGAAAGTGTTTTCAAATAATCCATTGTAGTCAATTCGGTGTTCTCTTTGTATAATGGTTTTAATCCAGTAAATTCCTCGTAAGTAACAGAGTCAACAATTTCACTTCCACCATTTACTGTGATAGTTGTAATATCGATAAACTCTTGAGCAATTTCAAAAAAGGATTTATTATAACTAGGTTTATGATTAATATATCCTTCCCCCTTTTCATACCAATGTAAATTATGACTAGGTTGATGTGTATAGTCAAATCCAATAAGGTAAGCGTGCTTAAAACCCATATACGCTGCCATTGTAATGAGAGTTCGCATTGACCCATCAAATCCATTAATTCGACTATTAATAAAATTAGACGGCAATCTGACATCAAAAAAATCTAAATATGTATAGATAATGTTTTTCTTTCTTAAAACTGGCCAGTTACTTAAATTAACAAAAAATGTTCTATCAGGATATTGATCTATCAACTTACGATATGCTAATTGTCTATAATTGGGTCCTACTGTACTTTCAGGAGGTGGACTTTTTTGATTAGCATAAAAGCACCAAGGTTCAACAATTGACATATAAGGTGCATCAAGCTTTTTAAAATCATTATGAAATGGAAAATAATTACAGACAATAGCTTTTTTGTCTGAAAAAACTGACATGTCAAACCATTTAATTGAAACACCATCACCTATTAGATAACAATCTTGACCCTTATATAAATCTTTAAGTGTATGAATTTTAGAAATTAGTGGTTTAGCTACAGGAACTAATAATTTTTTTATGATTGTTTTCATTATGCTAATCTAATTTTTTTGAAGTTCCTTGTAGGTATAGAACCCTTCAATTTTTCCTTTTTCAAGGTTAACAATCGTATGACAATTTTTCAAAGTAGAAATTCTATGAGCCACCAATATAATTGTTAGGTCTTGACTTAAATTTTCAATTGAGCTCATTACAGCTGTTTCGGTTTCTGAATCTAATGCGCTTGTAGCTTCATCGAATATCAGTACTTTTGCTTGCTTATATAAAGCCCTTGCAATACCTATTCTTTGTCTTTGGCCTCCGCTGAGTTTTACACCTCGCTCTCCAACTATTGTTTCAAAACCCTCTGGTTTACTATTAATTAATTCTTCTAAACTTGCTTGCTTAACAGAATTGAGTAACCTCTCTTTATCAATTAATTCTTTGGGTACTCCAAAAGCAATATTTTCTGCAATAGTACCATCAGAAAGAAAAATACTTTGTGGAACATGGGCTACAGTCAACTGCCATGACCTTAAATTCTTAGCATCAATTGGTATTCCATCTACCAAAAGTTTCCCATTTGTAGGCTCAATTAAGCCCATGATCAAGTCTAGGATTGTGCTCTTTCCACTACCAGTTTTACCAATTAATCCTACTCTAGCGCCCTTTTTAATTTCCCAATTAACTTTATCTAAAATCCATGTATTATTATTACTTACTCGATAGCTAAAAGAAATATTATTCAACACAATAGAATCATTGAAAAACATAGGTTGTTGATTAGTCTCATTTACATCAACAGGTAAAGGTTGGCTTAATAAGTCAATAACATGGGTTAAAGGGGCTTTACTCCCTACAACAACTGACCAGTTCCCATAAATTTGTTGCATGATAGGTAATAACCGTTGAGCACCAATTGCCAACATGGCTAAAACAGGTAATGCTTCTGTTACTCCACCAGGTCTATCACTTAGATACATCACAAATCCTGAAATTAACACCATCCCAAATGTTTCCATTGCATATCGTGGAGCTTGACTCATAAAGCTATTCTGACTATTTGCTGTTTGAAGTTTAATTACAGCATTTTGATAAATAGATATATATACTTTTTGAGTCCCATCTAATAATACATCTCGAATGGCACCTAAACCCTCCTGCAAAGCTTTAACCACATTTGTTTGTTCTTTAGCAATGCTTATACTGTTTTTAACTAAATGAGGTTTGGTAAGAAGAGCCACTATCATATAAGCTAACCCAAAACTTATTCCACCTAAAATAGCGGTAAATGGATTTATAACAATTAAAGTGGCAATAATAGAAAAAAATAAAAAAGAAGAAGTAATTACACTAACAGTTGAAATTAAAATACTTGTAGCTAAAGCAACCTTTTGAGTAATTCCACTGATAATCTCACTACTGCTTCTTTCCAAATGTATGCGGTAAGGCTGATATAATGTTCGCCTATACACTTCAACACTTAAATCAGAACCTGTTGCATTAGAAAGTCGAAAACTATACCATAATAACAATAACCTTAGTCCTCCAGCAAAAAGAGCAAAGATAGCAAACCCGGCAGCCAAAGGCATCAATAATTCATCTTTACTTTTTATATCAAATAAGTGGATTGCTCCCTGCATCCAAGGTGAAGTATAGACTTTTTCAGGTTGAGTTAATATACCAATGAAAGGCAATACTGCACCCAAGCTTATAACTTCAGCAAATGAAGCAACAATGGTTAGCAATAACAGTATAAGAAAATGCCGCTTTCTTTTTTGGCTAATATGCTTCCAAAGTTGTGATAAGATATAGGTTAAACTAGAACTTTTCATTTAAATTTTATTTGTCTTAAAATCACAAATAGCAACATATAAAATGATTTAACTTTTAGCATAAAATATCCATTACGAAGACAATACCATAGTTTAGATTTAATTCCTAGAAAATTTCCCTCAAAATATTGATACCTTGCTTCGATATAATTGATGACAGCTTGAGCTTTATTTAATTCATCACGATTTAACAGATACAAAAAATCATTGATTGCAGCCATATGGTATAAAGCCATATTTTTTTTACTTGAAATTCCTGATGAATCTTCCAAATAATAGCCCAAATTCTTTTTAACGAATAGGAACTTATCAGTCAGATTTGCAATTTTTAACCATGTATTGAAATCCTCAGTCGCAATCATTTGAATTGAGGTATTTATTCCACCAACATCATTTAATAGCTTTTTCCTAACTACTACTGAAGAATTTGAAATACAATTTCCATTAATCAAAAGATCTTTAATTACTGGAGATTTTAATGCCCTGGATTTAATGACACCTCTACTTTTACTCATTCCATCAATCAAGATTAGGTTGTGATAAATTAAGTCAACTTCATCTGATATATTTTTCTTACAAATTTCCAATTTGTTTGATTTCCAACTATCATCGGCATCTAAGAAACAAATCCATTCATATTGAGCAAGTTGAATACCTCTATTTCGAGGAGTGGCTGGCCCTCCAGAATTTTTATCCCAAAAATATTTAATACGCGGATCTTGAAAAGATTTAACCGTTTCCTCGGTATGATCCGTAGACCCATCATCCATAATTAAAACTTCAAAATCAGTATAAGTTTGATTTAAAACAGATTGAATTGCTTTCTGCAATTTATCAGCTCTATTAAAAGTTGGAATTACAATTGAAAACATAAATAATCTAATCTTGTAACTAAAAAATTGGTCTTGCCTATTTAAACCTATTGTAGAAAACTTCTCTGGAGAGAATTGAAAAGCCTAATAATAGGTATACAAGATTAAATTTATCTAATAATAAAGTTTTTTTAAATATACTAATGAAACATTTAAACCATGCCAAGGGTCCATGAAATATATAGGAAACCCATACAAATCCTGCTCCAGCTTTTAAATCAAATGCCTCTTTTGAATCTAAGCGATGTGCATTTATATGCTCATAAAAAATATGAAATATCTCTAAAATCTGTTTCTCAATCTTAATACTATTTCGGATGGTAGTTTCATGTTGCCTAAAGTTATTGAGGGGAGTTGTTATGTAATAAAAGTTTGTTACTTCTGACAAACTTAACCAAAATGCCCAATCTGATGCAACAAGATATTTTTCAGATAATTTACCAACCTTATCATACAAATCTTTTCGGACTAAAGCAGCACTCAAATTTGGAATAACGCAAGAATTAGCTAAATATCTTCTCATTTCTTTCCCAGTTATTAAGGTGTTCGATTTACATCGATCACGAAATTTTTTTTCCCTACCTTCAAAATCATCTTCAAAGACATGGCCATTCAAATCAACCATGTTACTTCTAGACCAAATTACACCTGCATGTTGAAATTGTTTACTTGTCTCAATTAAAATTTTTAATTGATCTGGGTGGGCAAAATCATCACATTGCGCAAACAACAAATACTCTCCCTCAGCTTGATTCGCTCCATAATTACTCGCTTTCACATAGCTTCCAGTATTTTGCTCAAGTAAATTCAATTTAACTCTTTGGTCACTTTGGTATTTTTTTAAAATTGATTGACTACCGTCTTTAGAGCAATCATCTACAATGATTAGTTGAAAATTTTTATACGTTTGATTTAATAAACTTTCTACCGCTTGTTGTAAATATTCCGCATGATTGTAACTTGTAAATACTATACTTACCAAGGGAGTATGATTTCCATTAGTCATTTAACAATCCCCTCGATTTAAGTTCTAACATAGATTGCTGATAATCATTGTTGTTGGTTGGAATATCCTCCTGTTTTAATACCCAATCTAAGAACTGATGTAGGCCATCTTTAAATCCCCAATTCGGTTGAAATCCGATCACTTCTTTGGCCAATGTCAAATCAGCTAAGTTATGCCGAATATCTCCTTCTCGAAATATCCCGGAAACACTTATTTCTGATTTGCTATTCAAGTATCGCACTATTTCTTGGGCTACTTCTAAAACGCTTGTAGCAACTCCACTCCCAACATTCAATACATGTTGGCCTTTTACTTTTGAATTTATGCATTTGACAGTTGCCTGAATTACATCATCAATATATACAAAATCTCTACTTTCTAGACCATCCTCAAATACATTAATTTTCTCGTTCCGTAAAGCCAAGCGAGAAAAAATGGAAAGTATTCCTGTGTAAGGATTCTTGAGGGATTGACCAGGACCGTAAACATTTTGATAGCGCAATGCAAAGCCCTTCATTTTTTTTAAACTAGCCGCCATAAGAACCATTTGTTCCTGAACTTGTTTAGTTATCCCATAAAATGAAGACGGATGAATTTTTGATTTTTCATCTGTAGGTCTTAATTGAAGATTATAATTTCTTGTTTCTGGACAAAAAACCTCAAAGTTGTTTTTGATACTGTCTTTAGTGCGAGAAGCAGGGTAGACATTTCCTAACTCTGGAGAATAATATTTCCCTTCACCATAAATAGCTCTAGAGGATGCCACAATGATAGTACTAATTTGATGTTCTTCATTAATTATATAATCACATAAATTAGCAGTGGCTTGAATATTTACCATAGAATAGCGAGAAATATCATACATAGACTGACCAGTTCCAGTTTCTGCGGCATAATGAACTACTGCATCCATTCCTTTCAAGGCTTCAAACAATACCTCTTTTTCAACAATATCAGCAACAATTAAGGTTACTCGATCTCTTATGTCTGATGGTAAATCAAGTTTATCGCCATGAATTTGTGGGTGAAAATTATCTAAAATAGTAATATCCCACCCTTCCAAAATTAATGCTCTTGTCAAGTTTGTTCCAATAAATCCAGCTCCTCCCGTTATTAAAATTTTTTTGTTATTCATTTTATTTGTCAAATTTCATTTTCTTTCTTAATATAAAGTTTCCAATACCAAGCACATCGATATCGGTAGAAAGAAAACATCTTATGGCATCTTCTGGAGTTTCAACAATTGGTTCATCTGCTACATTAAAGGATGTATCTAAAACCATTGGAATTCCTGTTATCTTTTCGAATGCTTTAATCAAATCATAATATCTTTCATTTACATCTCTGGTAACTGTCTGAACTCGAGCTGTATTATCTGCATGAGTAATCGCAGGGACTAATTCTCCTTTACCAGGCTTAACATAAGGAGCCAACAACATAAATGGAGATTCAATATCTAACTCAAAAAAATCACTTGATTTTTCAGCTAACACAGAAGGAGTAAAAGGCCTAAATGATTCTCTAAATTTAACTCTTGAATTTAATATATCCTTCATATCATGTCTTCGTGGATCAGCAATTATACTTCTATTTCCTAATGCTCTAGGGCCAAATTCACTTCTCCCCTGAAACCAACTTGTTATGAAACCTTCTGAAATATAATATGCCATATCATCATATAATTCTGGCATGTTAATGTATTGCATTATTTCAATTTCATTAATATCTGCAAACGAGTTAACAGCTGCAGCAACTTCAATATCTGAATATGGTCTTCCTAAATAGTCATGTGTATCTAAATAATTTCTTTTGTTTTTATTTAAAATATTATAAACATACAGAGCTTGTCCAACTACTAAACCATTATCCCCAGCATTAGGATGAATAAAAATATTCTCAAAGTTAGACTTGATAAGTACCTGGTAATTTGCGACACAATTTAATCCGACTCCACCTGCAATACATAGATTCTTTGAATTCGTTTTTGCATGTAGCCAATTTGCTAAATACACCATCACATCCTCTGTGAGCTTTTGAACAGCATAAGCTAAATCTTTATGAACTTGAGTATATTCTTCTTCCTTTCTCTTTTGAGGAAATTGGGCCAAAAACTTTCCATAATCAGGTAAAACATATAAAGCATTATGAAAACCCATTCCTTTTTTCAACACTTTCCTAAAATCAAAATCTAAGGATTCAAACTTTAATTGACTTTTTAACTCGTCGTAAATTGTTGAAGTTCCATATGCGGCTAACCCCATCGTTTTACCTTCTTGATTTGTTTTGAATCCTAAGGTTTTAGTAAACTCAGCATACATTCCTCCTAAACTATAGCGTACAGGGAATTCCCATAATGTTTCAATATTGATTCCATTCCCATAAGATAAGCTTCCACTCATTTGGTCTCCACCTGTTCTCGTCATAGGCACCCCTTGACCATCAACCACCATGATGGCCGCTTCGTCAAATGGGGAGGGCAAAAATGCTTGGCAAGCATGAGAAAAGTGATGCTCTGGAACAATAAATTCAATATTAGGGTTTTTCTCTTTAAAGAATTTTTTAACAATTTCATTATGTCGATAACTGTATACAACAACATCAATATCTTGAATTGTTAAATCAGCCATATCTAACAAAGAGTTTAAGAGTAATTGGAACTTCTCCACGTGAGCTATATCAATCTTAGAATAATCTTGTTGCAGATCAAATTCAAAATCCAAGTTTTTTACATAGGTAGATGGATTGGCATTCCAACCGAATGTTTCTAAATCTGCTTTAGATATTGGGAAAAGAATATCATTCTTAACTCTAGTAAGTCTCTCTAAACTTGTGGCATATTTAATATCGCCATCTATACAAACTGCTCCACTAAACCCATGTCCACTTAGTGTAAAGCTTAAAATACAATTTACTTTCATTTAAATTTATTTAAATTAATAAAATCGTTAACCGAATTAAAAAATCGATAATTATCTTTAAACCATTGATCTGAATTTAACCACCATTTAGAATCTGATAAAGATTCTATAGTTGATTCATCAAATCTCATTTTTTTCTTTTTTGCAGGAACACCAGCAACAATGGTGTAATCAGGCACATCATTAATAACAACAGAACCTGCTGCAATTACAGCCCCATTCCCAATTGTTACACCGTCTAAAATAATAGCACCCTCTCCAATCCATACATCATTCCCAATTATTGTTTTTTTACTAGTTTCAAATTGGTTACTAGTTGAATATACTTTAGGAAGTGGTGTATCTTTTATATAAAAAATTGGGTGTGAACTTACCAAATCAATTCGATGTAGTCCTGGACCTATGCTAACTCGAGTTGCAATGGAACAGAACTTCCCTATATCTGCATTAAAAATTGTACTATTTTTTTGAACGTACGAATAAGCCCCGACATGACAGTTCTCCAAAAAAACATTTTCAAATATTACTGCATAATTTCCAAAAGACACATTATTAATTCTAGATCCAAAATGAAACTTGCAGCTTGGGTTTTCAGCTTGAATTTTCGCCAACTTAATTCTATCAAAAATGAATTTCTTAGACTCTTTCAACAAATTTTTAGTGAATACTAAAAGGGTTAGCATTGAATTTAATTAAGAATAGAATGAATAAAATCAATATTTCTTTTTTTGCTCTGTCCATCTAAAGGACCAATATATTTCTCCATAGTTGAAAATTCCAAAAAAGAATCAAACTCTTTCCCTCCTTCAAAAAAGCTTAAAATTTTGGATTGTAGCTCATCTGCTGTTCTTGCAGTAACTAATTCTGAATTACCATCAAACGGTCGATTTAATGTTTGCCTATCATTTTTAAAATAAATACTTGGGATTCCTAGTAATGAGGCCTCAAATATTGTTTGAGAGTAAAATGATATGTATAAATCGGCTTTTTCTATTATGGATATAAAGGCAGCTGTCTGCTCTAAAGTGATATCCATTTCTGGAAAATACTCTTCAATTAATTGTTTATATGAATGGATGAAACCATTAGCTCGAACTTTTATGACTATCGAAAAAATTTTCCCAGCTAATTTAAATTGTTTTAATACACTAAGTATTGTATTAATGAAATCAAACTCAACAGCCAAATAAGAATTCAAGTCTAAAGGATTGTATCCTGACGTACCGATAATGATAACTGGCTTCTCCCGATTAACAATCTTTTTTTTCTTTTTGCAGTAAATATCCATTCGAGGATCTCCCAATGACAATGCATTCGTTGCATTTTGGTAATAATCTTCCTTGATGGCTTTGCCGTAACAATTTACCCAATTACTGTCTTTTGCATCAAACCAAAACGGAATAATTTGTAGCCCATTTAACACAGTAAACACGGGTATTTGATTTAGAAAACAGTATTGCATAATGAGACGATTTTCCAAAGCTAAATTTGAAACAGGAATCATTAAATCTAATCTACGATTCTTAAAATAGTTGGTAATACAATGAATATTTCGAATCGCTTGATTCAATTCTGGTGCAACCTGTTTTTTAATTATTTCATAAAGAAATTGGCTAATTGGTACTTGTTTAATATTCCAAACATATTTGTCTGCTAAATCAAATTCTTCCAAAAACTTTTTACTTGCTTGACTATAATCTCCACTTTTTTTAAAATATATTCTACGTTGATTTCTCAAGGAAAAATTTCTACCATAGGTTTCATTTATGATAGTATGGGATTTTAAATTAGAAAAATAGTCAATCAGTAATTCTGTGGGATAATATCTATGGATATAAATTAATTTCTCTGATTTTTTTGAAACCAAATCAATCATTACACATGTAATATCTAGAATTCTTCTAAAATAATATTTAATCCAAAATTTAAAGCCAGAAGGTTTAATATTAGAGTTCATCCATTCTGAAATAGGGAACCAATATGACCCATAATTTTTAATCTGCTTTGTTTGAATAATCGTAAATGGAATTGCCACTTTTTCTAAGATATTCAGTAGGTCTTCATCTAAGGCAACAAACAATTCTTCATGTTCAATCTCCTTTAACTCAATGAATTGTATAGCAAAATGGCAAAAGTAGGTAACATTGTTAATAATATTCAACAACAATGCATCACCAATTGAAAATCCTTGGTAATTAAACAACATATTACCATGAGAATCAATAAACCAATTTTGCAAAAAATGATGCATTTCTAAATTTAGTGCATCTAGTTTTTTAGATTCAACAATACAATCGAGGTATTGAACATGATACCCAGCATTGTTCAACAAATGAAATAAGCCAAAATCTAATACAAGCACTAAATCTGTCTCTGTAATGCATAATTCTTTACAGTCCTCCCAACGATTACGATCTTTGACTAAAAATATTTGTGAATATTTTTTCAATATTTCCTTAGTTAATTAACGGTTTAGATTGAAGGTGAATCAAGCATTTTAATGATTCTAGCAGGATTGCCTGCAACTAAAACATTCGGAGGGAATGATTTTGTAACTATTGATCCAGCTCCTACAACTGTATTCTTTCCTATTCTAACGCCTGGCAGAATTGTACAGTTTGCTCCAATCCAACAACCATTCTCAAGAATTACCTGCTTGGGTGGATAATGACCTTGATCAATAATAGGAACATTGATATTATCAAACTTATGATTGTTAATATAAATATGAACATCACTTCCTAACATAACATCATCTTCAATAATAATAGAAATTGATAAATGGGGTGTTTCGCCAAAAAATTTGCATCCAGGACGAATCACCACTCGCTTTCCTATTTCGATTTGTGAACAGCCAACTGCATACGCCCCTGGTCTAAAATCAGCAAAATCTCCGAATTTTTTGAATTTTTTTACACACAATAATCTCATTGAATTTTTAAAAAAGAGCTTCCAATGTGTAAAAGGAATATCTGGCCCAATTCGGTCAGCATTTAGATCAAATTTAATTTTTTTGTAAAAATCAATTAGAAACATAATAACTTATAGAATATTAAATTACTGTCCAGCCACCATCCACAATTAAATTTTGACCAGTAATATAATCTGATTCATCAGAGAGTAAAAAACTTACTGCTGGACTAATATCTTTTGGCAGTCCCATTCTACGCAATGGAACTTTTTGGTTATAACTATCTACAAATAATGGATTTTGGTTATCGAATATTCCACCAGGTGACACAGTATTAACTCTTACACCACATGGTCCTAAATATGATGCTAAGTACCTCCCAAAGTTAATAATTCCACCCTTTATTGCAGAATATGCAGCAGGCATCGTCATTTCAGTTCCATCATACACAGTGAAATCAGGTCCTACCAATCCATAAATAGAGGCAATGTTTACGATAGAACCAGATTTTTGCTTTACCATGTATTTGGAAACTTGTTGAGAAAAATAAAAACAACTATTGAGTTGCCAATCAACATTAGACTGCCAAGAACTATATTCAACATTCTCAAATTTTAATCCCCAATCTTTTGTACGAGGATAAGCGTTATTTACCAATCCATCAATACGATAAAATTTACTTATGATTAACTGAATAGCTTTATCAATAGATTCTGAATTGGTGATATCACATTTAATGCAAGAAAAATCATCTGAAGTATCGTGATTGATGTCGATATTGATACAAATAGCTCCTTCAGTCAGCAACTTATTTACAATTTCACTACCTATAAGACCATTTCCTCCTGTAACGATAATAACTTTATTTTTTAACTTAAGCATTTACTAAACAAATTTTTAAAACTTCAAGTGACTCATCAAAACTATTCATTGGCTTTGTATTAGATCTGAGATGATTTATGAAATAGCTCATTTGATTGTAATAAGTATCAGCTATTACAAAGTTAGAATTTTCATAAAGGATAGTACCATTTTTAGTTGTTATTACGTTATTAATAAGGTCTATAGTCCAGGTTTCATCTTCAAAAACAATTTCAATAGTTCTCCTAGCATCTTTTCTATAATAATTAAGGACAATGTTCGCTGTGAATGAATCATATTCTAGCAAATAGTTTGCATAATCAATAGCATCAATATTCAAGCTGGAACTATTCCTTAAAAGTGAATAACTTTTTGTGGGGAATCCAAACAGCCATATAGTGTAATCTAATTCATGAAATAAATCTAAATGAACGCCCCCTCCCATTGAAGCATTGGCGCTATAAACTGTTCTGAAATCCTTTCCTGGCCGCCAATCTGGCAAATAGGAGCCACAATAGACATTTACTTCATTTATCCTTAATATTTCAGTATTAATTTTATTTTTTAAGAAAGTAATACATGGATGAAATCTCAAATTGCAAGCTACATAAGTTTTTATTTTTGTATTTCTAATTAGCTGAACTAATTTATCACTATTTTCAAGACTATGAATTGCAGGTTTTTCGATAAATAAATCAATACCCTTGTGGGCTAATTTTTCTATATATTCAAAGTGAGACAGACTAGGATTCGAAATAATTGCAAAATCAAAATCTACACTTACCTCATTTAAATCAAAGATGTTTTCTACACCCTCTTCGATATTTACATTTTTACTGGAACGTAATGCGTATATTTTAAAATCAACTTTTAAAGCTTGAAGTACAGAGATATGTTTTTTTGCAATAGAACCTAATCCTACAATTAAGATATTCATAATTTAAAATCAAGTTTTTTGTTTTGTAACAAATATTCCATAAACAAAAAATCAATTGGATGATCCAAATCAAAACAAATATGCTCCATCAAAAATATTAATGATTTATCTGTAATTACACTTTTTTGATCATGATCAAAAAAAGATCGTCTATACCAATAAAAAGAAGCATTTAACTCATAAACTTTTGGGGCAGACTGGCGAGTCATAAAACTTCCATCAGGGTTTGTTTTGACAAGCGAATAAAAGCCAGAGGAATATTCTTCCACCATATTGAAGTAAGGATTACGAACAGCATTATTTACTGAAAATAAAGTTTTTGCAAACGGGTTTGCGATCATTAGTTCTAATGACTTTTCAATATCATCCAAAGTTCTCAACGGAGATGTAACATCTAAATCTAAGATAAAGTCATATTTTAAATTACTTATTGATTCCTCATAAAATAATAAATCTTTTATTGCATCTACTTTACCTGCGTTATCAGTTGCTAAATATTGAGGCCGTAAGTAATCTGTAAAAAGCCCGAGTTCAGCTGCTTTTAATTTTATTACAGAATCATCTGTAGACAAAGCAACTTTAGCAGACCATTTTGTTTTTAATTTGTTAGTCAAATCAATTGTGTAAGCAATAAGAGGTTTACCATTTATTAATTTAATATTTTTTCCGGGAATTCCCTTGGAACCACCACGTGCACATATTGTGATAAGAATATTCACATTTATAATTTATAGTTAATTATATCTAATTGTGCCTTCTCAAAATCTTCATGCTTCCCAATGTCAAGCCAATAACCCGAAAAAGGATATGATATAACTTTGTAATCTTTTTTTAATAGGGAATCAACCAAATCAGTTGTATTGAAAAAAGAATTTGGTGGAATATGTTTGAGAACTACCTTTCTCATTAGGTAGACCCCACCATTTGAATAATAGGTATAAGTAGGTTTTTCTTTTAAACTTGTAATTAACCCTTCCTTTGTTTCTAAAACTGCATACGGAATATTGACTTGATAAGGAATTGTCAAAACTGCAAAATCTGCATCTTGTCTTATAAAGTCAAGAAAAAAATTCTCAAAATCTATTGATGTCAACAGATCTGAATTGGTTATCAATACATAATCGTGTTCAAAGTTAGTTATCTTAGAAACAGCCCCTATTGTGCCTAATGCTTCTGTTTCCCAAACGTAATTGATTTTAATATTTTTCTTATGCCCATTTCCGAAATAATCCTCAATTTGCTCACCTAAGTAATTTACTGATACCCAAAAATCATCAATTCCAAAGGAAGCTAAACGATCAATATTATGTTCCATGATTGGCTTTTCTCCAACTTTTAGTAAAGGCTTTGGAATTTCATTAGTAAGTGGTTGCAATCTTTGTCCTCTGCCACCAGCCATAATGACCGCATCAATAGGTAGATATGATTTTATAGTTCTAAAATTAATCACATTTACAACACGCATATTTTCATCTACTACAGGTAGTATTCTGAAAAGTTCCTCTCGGTAAGAAATTATTTTTTGAATGTCATTTTCACCCTTTCGAATATAACGGGGATTAGGTTGAATAACTTCATCAATTTTACTAGCGATGGTAAAATCATTGAGCAAACCTCTACGTATGTCCCCATCGGTTAAAGAACCTACTAGCGTATCATTATGATCTACTACAAATAAAATTGGATCAGGAGCCAATGAATTAAGTAATTCTAGTGCTTGCTTAACAGTGCTACCCTTGATAATAAGATGATCTTTAAAAACTCTCATTACATTCTTTTAAAACTTCAATAATTTTAAAAGCAGAACCCTCTTTTTGATAAAGATTCTCCCCTTTAAACTCACCTAAATTCAAGGTACTCATTACGGTTTCTATGATTGATTTGCTTTTAAATGTTGCGTTGAAAATATTTTCACTCTGCAATCGTCCTTTTTGCCTATCCCCCACATTTATAAAATATTTACCAAAAGAAGCAGCTTCTAAAATTCCACTAGAAGTATTACCTATTAAAATCTTCGCATGATGCATCGCGGTAAAATAATTTGCTTTTCCAAAATTTTCAACAATTAACACCTGATTTGGGTATTGAATTTTTAATTTTTCAATTTCATTTCTATAGATTGATCCCATTGTATCAGCGTTGGGCATAGTTATAACTAAAAAGATATTTTGTGCCAGAAGTTCAAGCGCCTTTCTCATCTCACTTGCATGAGATTCGTTCAATTCAGGTGAAATGGTCTCAGGATGAAATGTAATCAATGCATAATCACATAGTGGAATTTTAAACTTATTATAAAAATAAGATTTTTCTACGGGGTTAAATCCTGAAATTCCATCTAAACTTAGTGCACCTACTGTATAAACATTGCCCTTATCTCCAACAAGCTCAATAACTTTTGATGAAAATGCTTCCGCAGCAGTGAAATGTAAAGATGATGCGAGAGTGATTTGATGCCTATAAACATTATCAATTGCCCCTAATGTAGTTTCACCTCCATGAATATGCGCAAATTTTACCCCAAAAGGAATTCCAGCTTGTACTGCAGCACTCATTTCAAATCTATCGCCTAAACATAGAACAAAATCAAACTTATTGTATTGCCAAAAATCACTAAATTTTATACATGTAAGGCCATAAGATGTACTTATTGAATGTTCATCATCATTAGATATTAAAGATGAAATTTTATGGATATTATCGTAGCCATCAGCCTCAATATCTTTTATTGAATAACCTTGACTTTTTGATAAATGAGTACCAAACGCAATTATCTCTAAGTTAAAAAATGTATCATCTTTTAACTTATTGAGTAATGGTAAATAAATGCCATAGTCAGCTCTTGAACTACTTAAAATACCTATTTTCATTGCTCTATCTCAATTAAATCATCTGCATTATAATCTTTGTGTGATTTTTGCCCAATAACCTCATCCCATCTCATAGGAGAAATTCCAGTTCCAGGCCTTTTGGCAGTTAAATTCTTCTCTGTAAAAATATCTCCTTTCAAAATATCTTGCTTTGCAACGATACTCTTACGAGCTATATCAATGTTTTTCTTTTCAGACTCACTTGCTTCCTTGATACCATTACCTGAAATAGCCAATTCAATATTCCTTATTGCTTTTACCATAGTTTTCAATTCATTTGGCTCTAAAGAAGCTAACTGATCTGGACCAGGTAATGTTCTATCTAATGTAAAATGTTTCTCGATAATCTTCGCTCCTAAAGCTACAGCCGCTATCGGTACTTCAATACCAAGAGTATGATCTGAGTAACCAACTTTTATATCAAACTCCTCTTTTATAGATATCATTGCATGCAAATTAACATCTTGCATAGGTGTTGGATATTCTGTATTACAATGTAACACTGAAATCTTATTTTTAGGAATTCCTGAATCAATAAAAACACCTAATGCATTTTTTATATCTTCCTTATTTGACATTCCAGATGATATAATTACTTCTGAAAAAAAAGAAGCCGCTTTTCTTAAATAAGGTAAGTTAGTGATTTCTCCAGATGGTATTTTAACCAGTGTGAAGCCCAATTCTTTTAAATATTCTAAAGACTCTAAATCACATGCTGTCGAAAAAAAAGAAATATTTTTTTTATTGCAATACGATATTAATTCTTCATGTTGAAGATGAGACAATTCAAGCTTTTTGAGCATTTGCAATTGACTTTCACTCGTGTTTTGTGTGTTTAATATTTGGTAATTTGCTTTTTTGGCATCTCTTGAAACTAGATTTTCAGATTTGAAAGTTTGAAATTTCACATAATCTACTCCAGCATCTACTGCTACGTCAATTAATCTTTTAGCAAGTTCTATATCACCATTGTGATTAACTCCTGCCTCAGCTATGATAATTACGTTACTCATACTAAATAAATCGAATAGGATTCCCCACAGCGCATTTTCCTTCTGGAATGTCGGTTAGAACAACAGAACCAGCTCCCACTATTACATCTTTACCAATTTTCACTCCTTGCTTAATAACAGAATTTGCGCCTATGAAAGTACGCTCACCAATTTCCACATTACCTGACAAGACTGCTCCAGGAGCTATATGCACACTATCACCTATAATACACTCGTGCTCAATAATACACCCTGTGTTCAGTAAAACATTATTTCCAATTTTTGCAAGTGCATTAATTGAAACATTTCTGTTAACAAAAACCCCTACACCTAATTTAGAAAATATAGAAATAGATGAAGATGTATGAATTAGTGTGTGTACGTTTTTTCCCTTCGATAAAACCAATCTATAAATTTTTTCACGAATACAATTATCTCCTATTCCAATTAAAAAGCCTTCACCTAACTCCCAGCCTTCAAAATTCTGTTCAGTTTCATTG
This sequence comes from Synechococcus sp. UW140, assembly GCA_943371295.1. Classification (GTDB taxonomy): domain Bacteria; phylum Bacteroidota; class Bacteroidia; order Chitinophagales; family Chitinophagaceae; genus Sediminibacterium. The sequence continues at coordinate 22,455 of CALRUG020000014.1, forward strand.
CCCAAATAATCAAGATTAAAAGGATTATAACTGCATAAAGATTTTTCCGTGTATCCTATAAGATTAAAATGATTTTGCAATGCTGTGTCTGCAACTACAAAACCATGACCAGAATAACCAATTAAGATGACTTTATTATTTAACACTACTAGGTATATTTACAATTCTTTCTTCTAAAAAAGCAGCATTTATCTGTTCATCTCTTTGAAAGTGCTGATACATTGGTAATCGATACATCAATTGCCATATTGGCCGAGTCATAACTTTTTTGGAATTTGTTTCTTTCAAAAATAAATCTCTTTCCTGTTGATTTTCTAATTCTACACACATTAACCAGTAATTAGCTTTTGTCTGTGGAGTTTCAGTTCTAAATTTTATCCCGGAGTTTATAAAAAAAGATTGGTAGTTCGCAGCTAGTGTTCTCTTGTTTTGTAGAAAGTTTTCAATCTGTTCTAATTGAGCGCAAGCCAGTGCAGCGTTCAAATTAGGCATCCTGAAATTATATCCGATTTCATCGTGAAAGAATTCATAAGCATGGGGTACTTTAGCTGTTGTGGTAAGGTATTTTCCCTTAACGCCTAAGATCTCATGATTTGTCACAAGCGCACCTCCACCACCCGAAGTGACAATTTTATTACCATTAAATGAAAAAACACCTATTTCACCAAAACTTCCAGTAGGCTTGCCATAATACTCACTACCTAGAGATTCTGCGGCATCTTCAACAATAGGTATTTTCCATATTGTACAAATTCTTATTAACTCGTATAAATGAACTGGGAATCCAAAAGTATGCATGGGTAAGCAAGCACTAATCCTTTTTCCTGTTATTTTATTATAACATCCGTCGTCTCTTAATTCTCCATTCTGAATAAGAAATTGTTCAACTGCAAGTGGAGATAATCCCATTGTGTCTAAATCCACATCTAAAAATATGGGAGATGCTCCATTGTAAGCTATTGCGTTTGCGGTAGCAATAAAGGTTAATGCTTGAGTAATTACTTCATCTCCAACTTTTACGCCAACTAATCTTAATGCAACTTGAATACCTGCCGTTCCGTTTACTACTGCCACTGCTTTTTTTGTAGAAGTTAGTTGAGCCATCATCTCTTCAAATTGATCAACATAAGCACCTACTGATGATACAAAAGTTGAATCAATAGTATCTAGTAAATATTTCTTCTCATTTCCAGCAAAAACAGGAGCATGCAAGGGAATAAAATCACGCGTCTTAAATTGTTCCTGAATAAAGGAAATTGTCTGATTTACTTTATCCATCTTTACATTTTTGAATCTAAATATTTACCAGTCTCTTTATGTCCAAAATCAGGAATCATTTGAAAGAATAGATCAACGATTTGATTTTTATCCCATTTTTTTTCCAATTTCATTTTGTTAATAGTACTTGTAAACAGACTAATCTTTGTTTCGTTAACAATTGCTTTATTTTTAATAATACCAATATTTTTAAAGTGTGTCATATCTAACAATTCATTATTGGTATAAAATTCTTCAAAGTCTTTTTCCCCAGTAGTATCACTGGCAGTAAAAAAACATGGCCATTTTTTTAGTTGAGTTAATTCTGAAATAAGGATACGAGCTTCTTCTTCCGATTTGCATAGATAAGGTTCGTAGCCTAAATCTTCTAAATATTTAATAGCAATATCTGCAAAGCTTATTAAGTGAAGGTTTTCATTCAATTTCGGAAAAAAAATATCACGGTTTTCACCAAAAATACAAGACATTAAACATAACTCTCCAGACTCTTTGGGTGTCACAAAATATCTCTTGATATCATTCGGCGCAACTATTGGCTGCCTTTTTTGAATCCGTTGTTCAAACCCATGTAAGAGTGAACCATCTGAAAACGCTACATTTGCAAATCTCGCAGTTGAAATACTAATTTGGTGACTTAAACTCATCATATACATTTCCATAATCCGCTTTGAAGCGCCCATCATGTTAACAGGATTAGCAGCTTTATCTGTAGAAACACAAAAATATTTTTTTACTCCTTTTTCAATCGACTGTTTAATTGTTTTATCTGTATTAAAAATATTTACCTCGATCATTCTCATTAAAGTAAAAGGATCTTTTTCACTTCTAACATGTTTTAATGCTGAAAGATTTAAAACATAATCATATTGTCCATCCGCATCTATAAATGCATCATACTCAAGGGACCCAATATCTAACGCAAAAGTTTGAAAATCTCCATCAATGTAGCCAAAAGAACTTCTAATATCTCGAACAAGTTCTACCAAGTTATTTTCACTAATATCAACAACATGTAGCTTCAAAGGATTTCGTTTAAAAATTTCTTTTGTGACGGCTTGTCCAATTGAGCCAGCACCACCCATCACTAGAAATTTTGATTTTTCAACTTCATTTTGTAGATCAATTTTTTTTTGACTAATATCTGATTCAAATAAGGGCTTATCTCGTCCAATTAGATTTAAAATATTCATCGGCAATGAAAATTTGTTTAAATGAAATGACACAGCTGTTCGATAAGTTTTGCCCATATTAAATGCGACAACAAAATTTATCAAATAAAATACGGCTCTGCCAATCTCAGTCACAGTACTGAGATAAATATAACTAGTAGGAATGATTTAATAAATTGACCTTTATTAATATTATCGACCAATCTAAATAAAGATAAGTGAGGGGGTATTGTCCTTAATAAAACATTAAGATTACAAATATAATGATACACTTACAACAAGAAAAAAAAAGAATTAGAACTAATTTTAATAAAATAAAATTATGTAAGCTTATTTATGAATTTTGCAATAAACAAACCGCGTGGGCAACCAAACCTTCTTCCCGACCCACAAAACCCATGGTTTCGGTAGTAGTAGCTTTGATAGAAATATCATTGATTCCAATTCCAAGAATGCCGGAAATGGTTTTTTGCATAGCTGGTATGTATAATTTGATCTTGGGTTTTTCCAAGCAGAGAGAGGCATCAATATTCACAATAGAATAGCCTGCTGCAGTTATGAGCTCTTTTACTCGGGCGAGTAAAATCTTGCTATCTATATTTTTGAATTCACTAGAAGTATCAGGAAAATGTACTCCGATGTCCCCCAAACAGGCTGCCCCTAATAAGGCATCGCAAATGGCATGTAATAATACATCTGCATCACTATGACCCAATGCGCCCTTGGTATGTGGGATGGTTATGCCACCAATCACTAAATCTCTTCCTTCCACCAACTGGTGAAAATCTATCCCATATCCAATGCGCATGTTGCAAATTATCTTTTGAGTCTATCTTTTGTTACGGCGCGGAGGAAAATTGTTTCCTGTTTTTGCCTTACTGCCAATTCCTTCAGGTGCCCCATAATGACTCATAGCACAACGGAATCCGATGGTATTGGAGCTTTCGTCTTCTTGTAAGAATCTTCTGGTACCTGGGCTTAACCAATAAGCACGGTCGTTCCAGCTACCGCCTTTGAATACCCTTGATTTATCAGAAATCAAGGTAGTAACACCATAACCATAACTTACACTGCTCAATGAATCACCGTCTAGGTAATTCAGAGCATTGGCTTTTTGGTAATTTCTTCTATTCTTAATGGCAGAGTCAGACTCTGCTTTCATTTTAATTCTACCCTTGTCGTCACGTAAATTTCCTTGACCGCCGCTCATATCAATTTGTTGGAACACATTACCACGGAAAGGGTTAAAATCTTCTGCTTCAGAATTGGTCAATGGACGGTAAATATCAGCAACCCACTCACTCACGTTACCGCTCATATTGTATAGACCATAACCATTTGGAACAAACTGATCTACTTCTGCAGTAACAGCAGCATTATCGTTCAATCCACCTGCCACACCCATATTGTCTCCACTACTTCTTTTAAAGTTGGCTAAGAAAGAACCCTGAGTAGCTCCCTTGGTGGTAGCACGTAAATTGTCATAGCCATCATTTCTCCAAGCATAAATAGCTTTATTCGCAATCAACTCTTCACCCTTAATTCCCTTATTGCTTTTGCGTTGTGGGTTCTCCATAATATATCCATAAGCCGCATATTCCCACTCTGCTTCTGTTGGTAAACGATAATCACCAAACATCAATCCATCTTCAAACTTGGCAACAGTTCTTGGTCGTCCTTGAGCGTCTTTCAACGGATTCTTCTTAGATGTAACATCTCTACCAGGCACAGCTTGGTATTCACCCAATAAATAAGCCTTGGTATTAAAGTTATCCTGACCTGCGCCATTCAAAGTTTTCTTGATTTGTGTCTTAGGATCTAGGAAACCCTTTTGCATCAATGCCAATTCGTTCACACGATCCGTTCTCCATTTGCAGTATTCAGTGGCTTGTAACCAAGTAACACCTACTACTGGGTAATTATTGTAAGAAGGATGACGGAAATAATATTCAACCATTGGCTCATTGTAAGCCAATTCTTCTCTCCATACCAAGGTATCAGGTAAAGCCTGGGTAACAATTGAATCCATACCCGCAGCGCCAAATGTACCTTCTAACCAATACAAGTATTCACGATAGTTCAGGTTACTTACCTCATATTTGTCAATAAAGAAAGAGTTAACCGTTACACGGTGAGGAATATTATTCCAATCGGCCATAATATCTTCCTGCACTGCACCCATGGTAAAAGTACCCCCCTGCACAAAAACCAAGCCTGGAGCGGTTTTGATGTCTTTGGGTTTAACCACATTAAAGTTACCGTATTGCTGGTCATTGTAATTCCAACCGGTTGCGGTTGACTTTTCCTTTTTGGCTTTAAAAGGATTACAAGAAGCCGCTACACTCACTAATGAAACCAATAAAACGGTGTTCCGCACAAATTTGATTACCTGCATTGTCTAAGTTTGTTATACTGATAAGAGTGTAAAGTTCAACTGATATTGATCGGATTTATTCAATAGCGAATGTATATAAATATTAGTTAGCAAAATCCTAATTTTAGATTCGCTAAAAACTTAAAACGCTGTTTTCTCTCAAATATTTCACACCAATACTCCTATTACTGGGTTTAATTACCCAGGCACAAAGGAATTATGCCCCTGCTTCTTTATTGGCAACAGGGCAATGGGTTAAAATAGGGGTTACCCAAGAAGGGATTTACAAAGTGGATCAAAGCCAACTCAATACCATTGGCCTCCCCTCTTTGCCCTTTCCTGCAACCAACATTAGGGTATATGCCAATGCAGCCAATAATGGTGGGGGTATGCTTTCAGAGAAAATCGAAAACTCTTATATTGATGACTTAGTTGAAATCCCCATTGAAACAGGCACTAATTATTTCTTATTTTATGCTCCAGGACCTCACCAGTGGAAATACGATACCGATGCAAAACAATTCAAGTTTGTAAAGAACTTATATTCAGATACCGCTTGGTATTTTATTACTTTGAATGCAACTGGAACACCTAAAAGAATTACCACTCTTGCTGCTGAAACCCGCCCTGCTAATAACATCCTCAATAGCTTTACGCATCGCTATGCACATGAAACCAATCGCATTAATTTACTCAGTAGTGGTAAGGAATGGCTGGGTGAATCATTTGTAGCCAATAACAATACTAGAACTTTTACAATACCATGGACTAATCCAATTAATTCAACCCCAATTCAACTCTACACCCATTTAACCAGCCGATCCTTGGGTGCTAATGCCAATTTTACCGTATCCCTAAATGATCAAATTGTTCAAAATATTAACCTGAATGGTGTATCAGGCGGGCTATTAGATGAATATGCCCGTGATGCTAAAACCCTTAACTCTATTGGGTTAAACACCATTGGCAATTTCAATTCATTGGCTGTTAAATTTCAGTATGGTTCAACTGCCAATGGAGCAGAGGGATGGTTGAATCGGTTTAGCATACAAGGGCAAAGACAGTTAATACCCGATAATACCACCAGTGGTTTTTACTTTAGAAATACCCAGTTAATCCACCCTGATAGTATTGCGGAATACCGAATTTCCGGACCGTTAAATAACGGCGCACCCACTGTATTTCCCGCAGATACCCGTGTTTGGAATACCAGCAATCCACTAAACCCTCAACAAGTAGTTATCACCAATACGGGCAGTGAAATCACTTTTAAATCTTCAGTAGAAGTACTGAAAGAATATATGTTATTTAACCCTTCACAAGCATTAACGCCCATTATACCAAGCAATGCTTCTATACCTAATCAAAACCTACATGGATTAGCGCATGGTAGCACCAACAGTACTGGAACCAACACCTACAACGGCCTGATCATTGTTCATCCATCTCTATTATCGGCTGCTAATCGTTTAGCGGCTTTCCACCAAACCCAATATGGCTACTCAGATGCAGTCATTACAACCACTCATTTTTACAATGAATTTTCAGGAGGCATTCCCGATCCTGCTGCAATTCGCAATGGCATCAAATTGTTTTATGATTTATCTAAATTAAACACGAGAACTAATACCAAAACATTGCATTATGTGGTGTTATTCGGAGCAGGAAGTTTTGATTACAAGAACATCATCAGCAGTAACAGGAACCTAGTTCCTACTTATCAAAGCACCAATAGTTTATCGCCCTTACTTACTTATACTTCAGATGATTTTTATGCATTGCTCAATAACAATGATGATATTAATCAATTGAATGATACTCCCCTATCCATTGCAGTTGGGCGTTTACCAGTAGGCAATTTGCAAGAAGCCAATACACTGGTAGATAAAATCATTCGCTACCACAATCCACCAAATAGCAGCAATACAACTGGGGCCAATGCAGACAATTCATGGCGCAATCAACTGGTATTTATTGCAGATGATAAAGACCAGAACTTACATTTGAATGATGCTGAAAGCATTGCTGCTACTGCACTTGCAACGAATCCTGCATTCAACGTACGCAAAATTTATTTGGATGCATTTCCACTAGTAAGTGGTGCTGGTGGTGCAAGGTATCCATCCGTTAGTGAAGCCATTGTAAACCAGGTTTTAGCTGGGGCATTAATTGTCAATTATTCTGGCCATGGCAATCATTTGCGTTTATCGGAAGAAGCAGTCATTAGTGCGGCCGAAGTGAATCGCTTCAACAACCCAAACAAACTTCCGCTTTTCATCACCGCTAGTTGCGACTTTGATCCATTTGATCAACCAAGCAAACCCTCGATTGCTCGCACGTTATTGTATGGCAGCAGTAATGGAGCTATTGCATTAATCACCACTACCCGCTTGGTATTTGCGTATAGCAATAGAATCATGAATCAGAATTATTTGCAATTGGCTATGGAACCCTTATCATCAGTGGGGTCTGGCAAATTATACCGTTCATTAGGGCAAGCAACGATGGACGCCAAAAACCGCAGTAATCAACTGAACGGAGACCCACTCAATAGCAGAAAATTCGCCTTGCTCGGAGACCCTGCCATGCAATTGGCTTTTCCTGAATTACCGATGCGTATTACTCAAGTAACAGATCAATCAAATGGTACTATAGTTAATCTATCAGATAGTTTATTGTCCCTTCGAAAATACCAATTAAGGGGTCAAATTTCTCAATTGAATGGTGCCATTCAAACCAACTTTAACGGCATTGCCAATGTGCAGATATATGATCAAGCACAAACAGTGTTTACCTTAGGCAATAGCCCACAAAGCCCACGCACAGCCTATTCCACAGAGAACAGTATTTTATTCAATGGTAAAGCAACCGTTGCAAATGGATTGTTCAATATTGAATTCGTTGTACCTAAAGACATCAATTTTGGACCAGGCAAAGCAACAATTCGGTTATTTGGACAAGCATCTAATAACGGTGCTGGTTCAAGTGCTTCTGCTCAATCAGCCGCAGGTGCTTTACCCATCCGTATTGCGGGTTCTACCGGAGTAATCATAAGTGATACAACGGGCCCACAAATAAAATTATACCTAAATGATACCACGTTTAAAAACGGGGGCATTACTAGCGAAAACCCCATTCTCATTGCGCAACTCTATGATACATCAGGCATTAACGCAACAGGCAATGGCATTGGACACGATATTGTATTAGTGCAAAACAACGATGAACGAAATAGCATCGTCCTCAATCCATTCTTTAGTAATGATCTAAATCAATACCAACGAGGAACAATTAGTTATCAGCTACCAACCTTATCGGAAGGAAAATACCAACTCAAATTAAAAGCATGGGATATGGTCAATAATAGTAACCAGGCTTTATTGGATTTTACCATAGTCAAAAAAAATCAATTGCGCATTGCAAATGTTCGCAATTATCCTAATCCATTTAGGGCAAATGGAGGACAAACTAGTTTTGCATTTGAGCATAATCAACCTAATACCGAATTATTGGTAGAGATTCAAATAGTAAATAGTGCAGGATCATTAGTAAAACGCATTCAACAAATAGTGAAAACCGAGGGGACAAGAAATATTCAAATTAACTGGGACGGAAGGTCTGAAACAGGTGGTAAATATTTTTCGGGTATATATTTTTACCGAATCAATATTTCTGTTATGGGCAACCCTCAGCTTGGTAATACCATTGCTTCTGGTCAGATAATTGTGCTTTGACAAAAAGCCTTTTACGGCAATATTCGTAAAAGTGTCAGCATTAGTGGAATTGGATTGGGGCAATTATCATTGGAATATTGAATTATACTCGCTAATTCAAAGAAATTAAATGGATTCAGTACCTAAAGCTGATTCTTAATCCATTTAATTGTATATAAAAAACAAAAACTTATAAATCCAGATAAAATAAATCCCAAAATGGAAAACTTGATTTTGCTTTTTTGTGTGGGTGAAATAGGATTAATTGGCATTTCTAAAACTTCAAGACCTGCGTTCAAAGATTCATTCATAAACTTAAAGGTTTCCAAATTTCTTTGTGCTTCACTATACATTATGGTTAACATTTGTTCTTTTATCATTAACTTTTTCTGATCAACTTTATCCTCTTGCATTAACAACCCCAAAGTACGATCAGTTTTCCTTGCTAACGAATTTTGAACCCCATTTAATTCACTTTTTATGCTGTCAATCTTTTCAGTTATAATACCAATATTTTTCCCACTAGCTGTTATAGACTGATTATAAATAAACTTCTCTAATTCATTATATAAGATTTTATTGAATTCAATTGAAAAATCCTCATTAACAGAATTTACATTCAAATCAAATATTCCACTTTTTTTGTCAAAGCTTTTACCAATTATACTTGCTTTTTCACTTTTTAAAATACTTATTATTATTTTATACGCTTTTCGCTTTTTAAAACTAAGTTCACCAATTTTTGTATCAAGGTTTAAAAATCTAACACCATTTAAACTTGAATCATTAACCCAGGATTTCTGAAGCTCTAAAATGTCAATTAAATGATTGATAGCCAAATCAGGTTTACCATTTATATATATAGTTTTAAAAAGAGCAGCTCCTATTATTTTTTCAGACCCTAAAATTGCTAATGTTCTATCCATTGGAGAATTGGATCCAGAAGCTCCACCAATCAATGAACCTAAACTGCCAAGTGAACTCATCAGAGCAGAACTTCCCCCTGATTCCCTGGTAATAAACCTAACTTTTGCAGTGTAGATTGGCTTACTGCTAAGAGCCAAATAAAATCCAATTAGTCCACCGATTATACCGAAAAATAAAATCTTCCAAAAATGGAATCTTAAAAAAATAAATAACTCTTTAATAAATCTAATAATATCTTTTATGCTCAACCCATCATTTTCCTGATCCAGCAAATTTTCCTTATTATCCATAATTTTTAAATTATCTAGTAGCAGCTAATATTAATCCCAACATGCTTCCAAATGCCAGAACCTTATTCATAAACTTATCCCAATCAACCCCTTTGGTTTCAGTCTTCTCTGGTTTAGGCGGCTTCATAGTAGTTACCACTCTATCGCCGTAGGTTACTTTTGGATATTTTTTAAAGAACAAGAAACGCTATGTTTTGCTTACCAAACCATTCTCTCTTACAACCTGAACAGATAAT
>CALRUG020000015.1:0-32329 GCA_943371295.1 Synechococcus sp. UW140
TGAAACAAAGGAAATAACTTGTTATGAAATAAATGGGGTAAGCACTAAAACATTAAGTATTACAGAGAATATGATGCCAGAACCAGCTTTATTTAGAAGAAAAGTTGCACAAAAAATCCCAAATAAATAGCCGTTTTTTGTAGAAAATATCATTGAATGGCAGCCGATAGTCGTAAAATCATCATCATAGCCGCACCATCTGGTTCAGGCAAAACTTCTATTACCCGATTCTTATTGCAGAAATATCCCGTCTTGTGTTTATCGGTATCTGCAGCAACAAGAAAACCTAGGGGCGAAGAAAAAGATGGAGTGCATTATCATTTTATTTCAGAAGAAGAATTCAAACACAAAATTGAAGAGAACGCTTTTGTAGAATGGGAAATGGTGTACGAAGGCAGTTATTACGGCACATTAAAAGCAGAATTAGAACGAATTTGGAACCTAGGTAAAACCCCCATTTTAGATATTGATGTAAAAGGCGCCATTCACTTACAAGACCAGTTTCCCAATCGTTGTTTGTCTATATTTATTGAGCCACCCTCTGTAGCAGAGTTAAAAAAACGATTAGAAAGCAGAGGCACTGAAACCCCTGAAAGCCTTGCCAATCGTGTGAATAAAGCCAGTTATGAACTATCGTTCAAAAATCATTTTCATAAAAATATTTTGAACGATGACTTAGAGCGGGCCTGTAAAGAAACCGAACAAGTCATCAAAGAATTCCTCGGATGGTAAGCGCCTTTAGCTTAAATTGAGTACCTAACTTTTTGTATATGTCATCATTTGCCAACAGAACTGTATTGATTACCGGTGCCAGCAGAGGTATTGGAAAAGCCATCGCGTTAAAATTAGCCAAAGAGGGCGCTAATATTATTGTAGCTGCCAAAAGCGTAGAAGAAGATCCTCGTTTAGGCGGAACTATTTTTTCTGCAGCAGAAGAAATTGAAGCAGCCGGCGGTAAAGCATTGGCCGTTCAAGTAGACATCAGAGACGAAGCGCAAATTATTGCTGCAGTGCAAAAAGCAGTAGATCGTTTTGGGGGGATTGATGTTGTCATTAACAACGCATCCGCTATTTCTTTAACCAACACCGAGAAAACCGAATCAAAGCGATTCGATTTGATGCAGAGCATTAATGTTAGAGGTACATTTTTAGTAGTAAAGCATTGCTTGCCTTATTTAAAGAAAGGCACTAATCCACATATCATTACATTGTCTCCTCCCATTAGCTTAAAACCAAAGTGGATGGGCGGCCATATAGCTTATACCCTTACCAAATACAATATGAGTATGTTGGCAATGGGATGGGCTGCTGAATTTAAATCCGATGGCATTGCTTCTAACGCATTATGGCCAAGAACCACCATTGATACTGCTGCTGTAAGAAATTTATTGGGTGGTGAAGCACTGGCTAATATGAGCAGAACCCCTGAAATTATTGCGGATAGTGTTTATTATATTTTATCTAAAACAGGGCTGGCCTATACTGGAAATACCTTCATTGACGAAGAAGTGCTTGCCAAAGAAGGTATTACCAATTTAGATCAATATGCGGTTGTGCCAGGAGGCCAATTGTATCCTGACTTATTTGTAGACTAATCTTCGAATCGTTCTGGTCTCATTTGTGGGAACAAGAGTACGTCTTGAATAGATGCTTGGTTGGTCATCATCATACACAAGCGATCAATCCCTATGCCTATACCTGATGTAGGTGGCATACCATATTCCAAAGCCCTTAAGAAGTCGTAATCAATAAACATGGCTTCATCGTCTCCTCTTTCCATTAATTTAACCTGCTCTTCAAAACGTTCGCGCTGGTCAATAGGATCATTTAACTCAGTGTATGCATTGGCCAACTCTTTTCCGTTAACCATTAATTCAAAACGCTCTACCAAACCAGGCTTGCTTCTGTGCTTCTTGGTTAGTGGACTCATTTCAACTGGATAATCAATAATGAAAGTAGGTTGAACATAGGTATGCTCGCTGGTTGCTCCAAAAATTTCATCAATCAACTTTCCTTTGCCAATGGTAGGCGGCACGTCTATTTTTAATTGCTTACAAACTTCTCTTAAGCCCGCTTCGTCCATTTCACTTACATCAATCCCTGTATTCTCTTTAATGGAATCATGAATGCTGATTCTTTTAAATGGCGCTTTAAAACTGATTACTTTATCGCCCAGCTGTACATCGGTACTGCCATGGATAGTTAAAGCAATCTTTTCGAACAACTGTTCGGTTATTTCCATCATCCAGATATAATCCTTATAAGCAGTATACCACTCTAAAACAGTAAACTCTGGATTATGGGTTCGGTCCATGCCCTCGTTTCTGAAGTTGCGGCTAAACTCGTATACCCAATCGAAGCCACCCACAATCAATCGCTTTAAATACAACTCATTGGCGATCCTCAAATAAAATGGTACATCCAAAGCGTTGTGATGGGTAATAAATGGACGAGCTGCTGCACCACCAGGGATAGCTTGCAAAACAGGGGTGTCTACTTCAATGGCTCCCTGCGCATTTAAGTATTCACGAATGGTATTAATGATTTTAGTTCGCTTTACAAATGTGTCTTTCACATCTGGGTTGATGATTAAGTCTGCATAACGTTGACGGTAACGAAATTCGGGATCGGTTACCGCATCAAAAATATTTCCCTCTTCATCACGCTTAACAACCGGTAAAGGTTTTAATGATTTAGTTAATAAAGTGATGGTTTGCGCATGCACAGAAGTTTCACCAGTTTTTGTGATGAAAGCATAACCAGTGCATCCAATAATATCTCCTAAGTCTAAACCGTGTTTAACCACATTGTCCCAAAAAGATTTGTCTTCCTCCGGACAAATATCATCTCGCTTCACATAGAGTTGAATGATTCCTTTACTGTCTTGTATCTTGATAAAGAAAACTTTTCCTTTATCATTGATGCTCATAATTCTACCGGCCACACATAGATTCGTGAACTGATCTTTTGTTTCTTCGGTGTAATTATTTTTAATGTCTGTAGAGAAACTATTCACCGGATAAAGTGGTGCGGGAAATGGATCAATACCTGCTGCTTGCAATTTTGCAAGCTTCTCTCTTCTAATTAATTCCTGTTCGGAAAAATGTACTTCGCTCATAAATTCAATGTTGTAATTGGTACAAAACAAAAGTCTCGCAGAAGCGAGACCTTGTATATGGATGGGTTAGTAAGTACAGGGAAACGCATTTCCCTACACAATATTAAAAAGACTTTTAACTTATTCAAAAATTTTTTTAAACAATTTTATTAACATTTTAGTTGCAAATGTGAATTCAGCAGTTTTTTGCAGCAGCCAAAATGAACTGTTCTGAACAAAATTTTATGCAAATAAAATGATGAATCAATTTTTTTAATTCGCTGAAACAATTATGAACAAAGGGTTTCATTGATATGTAAAATTTTTCCTCATTCATTTTTTTAGTAAAAATACATGACAGAAAATTCAGTTTTTCGAACATTTTTTTTACTCCATTCGCTAAAAAAAAAATTTCGGGAAAGCACAGCATATTACCTTTATTGTTGATTAAAACCAGCCAAATGAAGTTTCCATCACCAGTATCCGTTTCTTGGATGTCTACTTTTATTGAAGCATCCGTTGCAGGAAATACCAATGCATCTATCTTAGGTATCAATGAAATTCATAAAGTGGAGCAAGGTGATTTGGTCTTTGTTGATCATCCAAAATATTATGATACTTGTTTAAATAGTGCTGCTGATTTTATTATCATCAATACTGCTGATGTAGTTATTCCAAACGGTAAAACAATTTTTGTTGTAGCAGATCCTTTTGAAGCTTACTTAAAAATTGTGCAACATTTTAGTCCTTTCGAACCAGCAACTGAATCAGTTGATTCGAGTTTACAACTCGGAGAAAATTCCATTATCATGCCCAATGTTTTCATTGGAAAAAATGTAGCAATTGGAAATAATTCCATCATTCATCCCAATGTCACTATTCATGCAAATACAAAAATTGGAAACAATGTAGTGATACAATCAGGATCAGTAATTGGGGGTGATGCATTTTATTATAACACTAAAAAGAACAGACCTGTTTGGTATAAAAAAATGTTGAGTTGTGGGAATGTGGTCATTGAAGATGATGTAGAAATTGGAACGGGTTGTATGATTGATAGAGGAGTAACAGCAGAAACTAGAATTGGTCAAGGAACGAAAATTGACAATATGGTTCATATTGGTCATGATGTTACGGTTGGTAAAAATTGTTTGTTTGCGGCTCAAGTTGGAATTGCAGGTGGTACCATTATAGAAGATGGTGTTACCTTATGGGGTCAAGTTGGGGTTAGTAAAACCTTGACCATTGGTGCCAATGCAGTAGTACTGGCACAAAGTGGTGTTCCTTCTTCATTGGCAGGTGGAAAAACCTATTTTGGCTACCCTGCAGAAGATGCTTCCATTAAACGAAGAGAGTTGGTTTGGATTAAGCGTATTCCTGAATTATGGAAAAAAGTAATGGAATCATAATTGGTATTTCTGCTTCAATTCTGCACAGATTCGAGGAATTGTTTCAGACAAAGGGGTGTATCTAAATTCAGGAAAAGCTTCCAATAATTTTGAGTTATTGAAGCTCACTTTAGCCGCAGCTGTTTTAGCCGTTTCCTTAGTCAATAAGGGATCTTTTCCACTGAAAAATGCTTTGATGGCTTCAAGTCTCCAAACAATAGCGGCGAGCAGTGGGGTCACTTTTTTATGCGGAGGCTTTTTGTGAAAGGCGGCTGCAATCAATCCAAATATGTCTTTATACAATGCATTGTGTCCGCTCAATATAAAGCGTTCCCCATTGATAGAACTATTCATTAATAAGACCATAGCTTGCACCACATCTTTTACATCAACGAAACCACTCATGCCCTCAGTATACCAGGGGAACTCATTATATGCAGATTTAAAAATGCCCGATGAACCTCCATCCCAATCTCCGTTTCCTAAAATAATTACTGGATTAACCACCACCACAGAAAGGCCTTCACTCATCCCCCTCCAAACTTCCATTTCAGATAAATATTTTGTTTTGCCATACTCACTATTACTGGTTTCTGGTGTCCAGTTCATGGTTTCATTGATAGGCTTGTCCTCTCTAATTCTTCCTAATGCTGCAACTGAACTTACAAAGAGCAATCGCTTCACGCCTTTGTTAATGCATGCATTTACCACGTTTGCAGTTCCTTCAATATTGGTATGCTGCATGGCTGCTTTTTTAGCAGGATTAAAAGACACTACTGCTGCGCAATGGTACACTTGGTCTACTTGGTCCATGGATTCTTCCAATGCCACCACATCTAATATGTCTCCTTTAACCCACTCAACACCAGTTGTATTTGCAATTATAGGAATGGTATTTCTATACAATGCTTTCACTGATTGCCCTGCTTGAATAAGCTGTTGCAGTAAATGAGATCCAACTAAGCCTGTGGCACCGGTTACTAATATCATTGCTCGCATTTATTACATGTTCCACTGATAACCAAGTCTGTTTGTGCTGCCTTGAAACCCTTTGGCAGCTTAACTTTAGGAACACTTACTTCATCAATACAGTAAGTAGTTCCGCAGTCGTCACAAATAAAATGTACATGGTCATCGTGGTGATGTCCTGCTGCGCATTCGTCTTTGCAAAGTGCATAACGAACAGAATTATCCGAAGTAGGAATGGTATGTATGATTCCTTTTTCTACAAAAGTTTGCAGTGTTCTATAGATGGTTACCCGATCAAAATCTTCACTGCTTTTTTGTTCAATATCACTATGCGCTAGCGCATTACCTGTTTCCCAAAAAAGAGAAAGTATCTTTTTTCTTGCTTCAGTGATGCTGAGCTGGTGTTTTCTTAAAATGTTGGTTATTTTATCCTGCATTAATAACACTATGGATTGTTATTAAATATACCATTTACAAAATTACTATTGGCTGATCTTTCTTTTAATAATTCTTGAATGTCTTGCCTTAGTTTTTCCATCTCGTCTTTTTTGAGGCCATCATAAATTTGAGATCGAACTTTTCCATCTCTATCTACTAAAGCAAAAAATTGGGTATGAATGAATTGGTCTTCAATTTTATCTACACTATTTTTTGGGTCATCTAATAAATAAGCACTTCTAGCGAGTTGATATAAACTGTCTTTACGCCCTGTTACCATCACCCATTTTCTGCTGTCTATTTTTAATGAATCAGAATAATGCTTTAATCTAGGTACAGAATCTGTTTCGGGATCACAAGTATGAGCCAAAATCATAAAGTCAGGCTCCGACTTGAAGGTTTCATAAATCCCCTTCATGTTGTTATTCATTTTGGGGCAGATTCCCTTGCAGCTTGTAAAAAAATATTCTACCACGGTAACTTTACCCAACAAATCCCTGTCATTAAACGGAAGCCCTTCTTGGGTGGTGAATTGGAAAGGCTTTACATAGCTGATTACTGAAAGTTTTCGTTTCCATTTGTCTGTTCCCCTAAATAGGAAAAAATAAAATGCGCCCAATAAAACCAAAAAGAATCCCAGATACACCAATATTCTCTTGCTCATAGTCTAAATTATTTGGTAAAGGTAAGATAGATTTACAACAAATATTTTGCAACAAAGTTGCATTGTTGTAACTTTGCACAGAATGAAATTCAAAATGAATTGGGACGCATTGGGTATTGCCACTTCAGTGGCCTGTGCAATCCATTGTGCCCTATTGCCCCTTTTTTTAAGCAGTTTGCCATTATTTGGGGTAAATATTATCGAAAATATTCGTTTTGAATATTTTATGATTGCCCTGGCTTTTGCAGTAGGGATCTATGCTCTATACCACGGATTTAAAAAACATCACCATAGTTGGTGGCCCATTAGCTTGTTTTCGATTGGTATTTTATTTCTTATTGTTAAAGTGAATTTTCACGATTTAGAATACGTACTTCTAATACCTTCTGTTGGGCTAATTATTGTGGCCCATTATCTTAATTTTAAGCTTTGTCGGGTACATGATCATGCCCATAAGGATGATTGTGCACATTAATTGAAAAGGGCTATCTTTAAGTATAAAGTTCAACCTTAATGAAAACGGCCCAGCTACAATTTGGTTCAGGTAAATGGATAGTAAATGATATCCCTTCTGATTTCCCCGCTGAAAAAGCACAGTTAGTAATAGTTTTTGGTTCTGGTGAATTGGTGACCAGCCAATCCCTATTTGATGATATTAAATCAAAATTTCCCCACGCAGATATTGTAAGTTGCTCCACTGCTGGTGAAATATTGCATAGAGAAGTGTATGATGATTCTGCAGTTGTTACTGCTGTTTATTTTGAAAAAGCAACCATTAAATCGGTATCTGTAGACATTAATAAAAATGTAAATAGTTTTGAAACAGGCAAGACTTTAATGAGCCGATTAAATCAAGATGATTTGGTATCTGTATTGGTTATTTCCGAAGGATCTTTTGTAAATGGATCCGATCTTGTTGCTGGATTTAATGAATTAAATAATAAAAATATCCCTGTAACAGGTGGATTAGCTGGGGATGCTGCTCGCTTTGCAAAAACCCAAGTTGGTTTAAATACCGTAGCAAAAGAGGGAACAGTTGTTGCTATTGGTTTTTATGGTACCAATTTAGCTATTGGACATAGTTCTTTTGGGGGCTGGGATGAATTTGGAAAAGAAAGAGTGATTACCAAGTCTACTAAAAATGTTCTATATGAAATAGATGGTAAAAAAGCATTGGATTTATACAAGGAATATTTAGGGCCATACGTTGACGAACTACCGGGCTCTGCTCTGTTGTTTCCTATTTCACTTAGAACCAATGATGCGGATAAAAATTTAGTTAGAACCATTTTAAATGTGAATGAAGAAGATGGTTCTATGATATTTGCAGGTAATATGCCAGAGGGAAGTAAGCTAAGATTAATGAAAGTGAATTTTGAAAAAGTGATTAATGGCTCTTCCATTGCAGCAACCAACACCACATTAATGCAACAAGAACACAAAGCAGATTTAGCAATATTAATTAGTTGTGTGGGTAGAAAACTAATTTTACAAGATAGAACTTCCGAAGAAGTAGAAGCTGCTCAAAAAGTGTTTGGTGACCAAACTGCTATTACTGGTTTTTACTCTTATGGTGAGTTATCTCCATTTAATCCTGGTTCCAATTGTGAGTTACACAATCAAACCATGACTATCACTACTTTTACAGAATTATAATTAATGCCGAAGAATGCCTTATCATAGTTTATTACAAAAACAAATAGAACAATTTTTAACACCTGCGGATGAAACCAATCCGGCAGTTGTTAAACTTTTAACTGCCATCAATAAAAGCTATTCTTCATTTGATAGAGATAGAAAAATTACGGAGCACGCATTTGATGTTAGCGAACAAGAATACCAACGGGCTACCAAGGACTTACAAGAGCAAAACGATATTAGAAAACAATCTATTTCTAAGCTTAAAGAAGCAATACGCGCCCTAGATCCATCAGCACCTCAACAATTTGCAGAAGATAACGACGACCTGATTGATATCATTTCTTTTTTAGAGAAACAAATTTTAAAGACTAAGCAATTAGAACAAGATTTAATTAATGCGAAGGAAGTGGCAGAGAAAGCAGCACTTGCAAAAAGTGAGTTTTTGTCTGTAATGAGTCATGAAATTAGAACTCCGTTGAATGCAATCATAGGAACCATTATGTTATTGCAATACCAAGATTTGGCGCCAGATCAGCGAGAACTCTTGAACGTAATGGAAATTTCTTCTGAAAATTTATTAAGTCTTATTAATGATGTACTCGACTTTAGTAAACTAGAAGAAGGTAAAATTATTTTTGCCGAAAGAAATATTAATCTATTGCATTTTCTCAAGAATATTAAAATGGCCAATCAAGTGAAGGCTGAAGAAAAGCGCAATAGAATAAAGATTACCTATGATGACGACATACCAGAGTTTCTAGTTTGTGATGATGTAAGACTTGGTCAAATTTTGAATAACCTTATTTCTAATGCGGTAAAATTTACCAAGGATGGTACCATTACCATTAGAGTAGAATTGACAACAAATAATAGAGAAGATGTAGACTTGATGTTCTCTATTGAAGATACTGGTATAGGTATACCTAAGGAAAAGCAACATTTAATTTTTGAAAGATTTACCCAGGCTAATAATAATATTACTAGAGAATTTGGTGGTTCTGGATTAGGATTAACCATTATCAGAAGACTATTGCAATTACAAGGAAGTGAAATATTCATTGATAGTGAGCCAGGTGTTGGATCAAAATTCTTCTTTACACTTAAGTTTAAAAAGAGTACCAGTGAAATAAGGGAAGAGTCTAAACAAAGTGGTAATGAAAATAAACCTGACCTATCTGGGAAAAAAATACTCTTGGTTGAAGACGTTGAATTTAATGTAATGGTTGCGCAAAGAATGTTGCGTAACTGGAATGCAGAAGTAGACTTAGCAGAAAACGGTGCAATAGCAGTAGAGAAAGTAAAACAACATCATTACGATTTAATATTAATGGATATCCAAATGCCGGTAATGGATGGATATACCGCTACTAGTAATATTAGAAAAATAAATAAGCAAATTCCTATTATTGCACTTACTGCATCAGTTATTACAACAGATATTGAGGCCAAAGCAGTTCAAATTGGAATGAATGGATGTTTGTCAAAGCCGTTTAATCCGAATACGCTGTTCACCATTATTGCCAATAATATTAAAGAGCAATAGATCATTTTTAATTCACCGTAGATGGCTAATCTATCTGTATCAGCCCGTTTGGGCAATTTATTTCTATTATTCAAAGAATCACTCAACAGTGAAGGAAAAGACTTTACAACAGGAAGTTTACGTAAAGCTATTTTTTTGCTTGCAGTACCCATGATTCTTGAAATGTGCATGGAATCTGTATTTGCTGTGGTGGATATTTTTTTTGTAAGCAAATTAGGATCAGCGGCAGCTGCAACGGTAGGATTAACAGAATCGGTATTGACCATTATTTATTCATTGGCTATTGGATTAAGTATGGCTGCAACTGCAATGGTTGCAAGAAGAGTGGGAGAGAAAGACACAAAAGCTGCTGCAGAAGCAGGTGCACAAGCTTTAATCATTTGTTTTTGTATCAGCATATTGATTAGTATCACAGGATTATTGTATGCCCCTGAAATATTAGGTTTGGTAGGCGCATCACCAGAAATTATCAGTATTGGCTCTACTTATGTAACCATTATGCTTACCGGTAATATTGTGATTATGTTGCTCTTTTTAATCAATGGAATTTTTAGAGGAGCGGGTGATGCAGCAATTGCTATGAAAAGTTTGTGGTTGGCCAATCTATGTAATATAATTCTCTGTCCTATCCTCATCCATTTTTACGGATTAACCGGAGCTGCCATGGCAACCACAACAGGAAGAGGAATTGGAGTACTGTATCAGTTGTATCATTTATATAAAGGAAAGGGATTAATTCGATTGGGTCTTGCTCATTTCAAACCAGTCTTCGCGGTAATTAAATCCATTTTAAATATTGCTTCTACAGGCACATTGCAGTTTTTAATTGCATCTGCTAGTTGGATTTTTATGGCAAAAATCATTGCAGGTTATGGCAGTGATGCAATAGCAGGTTATACCATTGCCATTCGATTAATTATATTTTTCTTAATGCCTGCTTGGGGTTTGAGCAATGCAGCAGCTACTTTAGTTGGACAAAATTTAGGAGCAAAACAAATAGAGCGGGCAGAGCAATCCGTATGGAAAACAGCTAAATACAATGGGATATTTATGGGAATAGTTTCCTTATTGTTTATAACAGCTGCACCATTTTTTGTCGGTATGATGAGCAATCAGCCTGTAGTAATTGAAACCGGGGCAAGGGCATTAAGAATCATAAGTTTCGGCTATCTATTCTATGGAGTGGGGATGGTAATGATGAATGCATTTAACGGCGCTGGAGATAGTAGAACACCAACTATCATTAACTTTTTTTGGTTTTGGATTTTTCAAATACCCGTTGCGTATTTTTTATCTGGGAGTGCCAATTGGGGAACCAGTGGTGTTTTCTGGGCTATTGTAATTACTGAAACTTGTATAGCTATCACAAGTATGATTTTATTCAAAAAAGGAAGATGGAAGAAAATTAAAATTTAGAACCAACCTCTTTTTCTAAAGATAAACACCATAATGATTGGTACCAATATCATTAAAGTAGTGGCAATAAAGAATCCATTTTGTTCGTGTGCATATGGAATTACGTCGAAGTTCATTCCAAATATTCCACCTATAACTGTTGCTGGTGCCAATAAACAAGTAACAATGGTCATTACCTTCATTACTTCATTTAACTTCAAATTGACATTGCTTACATATAAATCGTGTAAGTTAATCATCATATCGCGATGGCTTTCTACTAAGTCATTTGCTTGAACTATATGATCATAAATATCTTTAAAATATTTTCTGGTTCTTTCTTCCAGTAATTCACTATCTGTTCTTACAAACCCATTTACAATATCTCTTACAGGTCCAACATTTCTCTTTAAAACAATCAATTCCTTTCTAAGCGCATTAATTTCTGCCAAAGACCGCTTGTTGCTACTACGGATAATGCGTTCTTCGAGCATTTCAATCCGGTCCCCAATTTTGTCCATTACCACATAGTAATTATCAACAATCATATCTATCATAGCATAACATAAATAGTCGGCACCACTTAGTCTTAATTTTGAATCGGATATTCTTAATTTTTCTCTAACCGAATCAAAAACATCTCTACTTGCGTCTTCTTGGTAACTAATCACAAAGTCCTTTCCTAGTAAAATGCTGATTTGCTCTGTTTCTACTGTACCCGCTTGTTCATTGAAATACAGCATATTCAATAAGCAATAGAGCACTGGATTAATTTCATCCATTTTAGGTCTTTGCCCTACACTTAAAATGTCTTCTGCAATTAAATAGTGAATACCAAAATGATTGCACAAGGATTCCACTTCTTTTTTTCTAATACCATCAATATTAATCCAACTAATATTACCATTGTTGTTGAATTGATTACAATTTTCAATTGATTCAAAAGTAAACTCATTTAATGAAGAAGGAGAATAGTCAAATACTTTCACTACAATTTTATCGGCCTCTATTCTTTCAGGAGGTAGTGTAGGGTTTACTTTAAAAATATCTCTGGTTCTTTTGGTATTAAATAATGCCAAAGGGTTCAAGAATTTCAAGTATTGTGATCCAGTCATATATTGAAGTTAAATAAAATAGGGTATTTAATACATTTGCATACAATTTTACCAATGCCTATTTTAAGCCCCACTAAATATCAAACACCCCTTCTTCAGTTCAATGGTCATTTGCAAAGCATTTACCCGAGTATTTTTAGAAAAGTCCCCTTTGTTTATGCAAGAAGGGAACGCTTAGAATTACCCGATGGAGATTTTGTAGATTTAGATTGGTCTGTACCCAAAAAGGGATCGAATAAATTAGTCATCATCACACATGGATTAGAGGGTGACTCCACCAGACATTATGTTACAGGCATGGCTAAAATATTTGCAGCAAACGGATATGATGCTTTGGGATGGAATTGTAGAAGCTGTAGCGGAGAAATGAATCGATTGGTTCGATTTTATCATCATGGAGATGCCAATGATTTAAGACAAGTAATACAGCATGCAATTGATGAATATGATTACCAAGAAATTGTGTTGGTGGGTTTTAGTATGGGGGGAAGTTTAACATTGCGTGCTATCGCAGAGTTTCCAGAAAAAGTACCCACTCAAGTCAAGGGTGCAGTTGGATTCTCTGTACCCTGCAGTTTAAAAGGAAGTGTGGATGCACTATCTACCAAAGAAAATGGTATTTATTTAAAACGATTTTTGCGCAAACTCGGGGAGAAAATTAAATTGAAAGCCCATTTATTTCCTGGCCAAATAGATGCTACCAACTACGATCAAATAAAAACATTTATCGAATTTGACAATCGGTATACAGCTCCACTACATGGATATACTGATGCATTAGACTTTTATGAAAAAGCCAGTGTAGGGCCATTATTGCATCAAATCAATCTACCTTCTTTGATTGTGCAAGCAGTAAACGATCCTTTTTTATTGCCGAATTGTATGCCTATTGAAACGGCTACGCAAAACCCATATTTATTTCTCGAAATGCCTGAAAGAGGAGGTCATTGCGGATTCATGGTGAAAGGTCAGTTACATACCTGGGCAGAAAACAGAGCAATTGAATTTGTCAACAGCTTCAACTAGTTAGTTAAAGGTCTGATCCAAATATTTCTAAAGCTTACCGGATTTCCGCCATCCATTCCGTGGTCTTGAATAACCAATGATTCTTTGTCTGCATGCTTTTTGTATGAGGCGGCTCCAATCCACTCTGTACCCCCTTGAATCGTAACATTATTTTGCACCAAAACCCCATTGTGAAAAACGGTAATCGTTGCAGGCTGTTGCAAAGTACCATCTGAAAAAAAGCGAGGAGCATTAAATACGATATCATAGCTCTGCCACTCACCAGGTTTCTTAGAAGCATTTACCAGTGGAATAAATTGCTTGTAAATACTACCAGCTTGGCCATTCGAATAAGTAGGATTGTTGTAAGAATCCAATACTTGTAATTCATATTTACCCATCAAAAAAATTCCACTATTCCCTCTGCTTTGACCAGTGCCAGCAATGGTTGCGGGCGATCTCCATTCAATATGTAATTGACAACTACCAAACTTTTCTTTGGTTTCAATATTGCCTGAACCCTTCACTACATTCAATATTCCTTGCGCATCCATTTTCCAACCAATTGCACCACCGCCTTCTTTTTGAAAAGCATTGGTATTTTTTCCATTAAAAAGAATAATGGCATCGGAGGGAGCATCACTGGCTGATTTCCCAGGTGTAACCATTGTAGGTACAGGCTCCCATACTTCCGTTTTTTTGGATTCCTTTACTAAGCTATCTATATTAGGTTTCTGCTGAGCAAAACTGACAGTAGCAGCAAAGCCACTGATCATAGTCGTTAAAAGCAATTGTTTCATGGTTTGAATATCGTGAAAAAAACCAAAAAAATTCGTATTTCTACGATAATGTTTCTGATTGTTAATGGAGAATTTGGGTAATCATTCTTTCACAAATAAAAGTATGGTTATGAAAAGCACCATTAAAGTTTTTATTGCCGACAATCAATTGATGTACAAACTGGGTTTAAAAAGTATTTTAAAATCCTATGATGCTTTATCACTGGTAGGTGATGAACAGTATAAAGAAAACTGGGTAACCGATATTGGAAAATATCAACCTGATGTGGTTTTGTTAGACTTAGAAGCAGATTCAGCTTCAGTTGCAAAATCAATTTTGCAAATTGTTCCAGAAACTGCCATCGTTTTATTGTCTTATGCCATTACCAACGAGATGATCCTGCATTTGTTGGATGTAGGCGCATTAGGCTTTGTATCAAAACATGCCAATCCAGATGAAATCGTGGAAGCCATACAGAGTGCTTATTTGCAGAAACCTTATTTCTGTAAGATCAGCTCAGTTTGTTTAACTAATATTGTTGCTAAAAACTATCAACTGCCCCATAAGATTACTGCTAATTTCACGGAACGAGAATTACAAATCATTGAAAGAATTTGTGATGAAAGAACCAGTAAAGAAATAGCGAACGAATTGCATTTGAGTAAAAGAACAGTGGAAGGACATAGAACTAGAATCATGATGAAAGTAGGTGCTAAATGCAGTGCAGGTATTGTTACTTATGCTTTAAGCAATGGCATTTATCAGCGAACATTAAATGATCGTTAGTTCCATCCACCACCCAGTGATCGATACAAGTCTATTAAATAAAGAAACACTGTTTTTTTGCTATTGATTTGTTCTAGTTCGGCTTCCAATACACCTCTTTGTGCAGTAATGACTTCTAAATAAGTAGCCAAGCCACCTAAATATAAATCATTGGATGCGGATACTGCTGCTTGTAAACCCTTGGTCTCTTGGGCTTTCAATTGGTATATCTTCTTGTATTGTTCTATGCCACTCAATTCTGTTTGAACTTCATGATAAGCATAAATAATTTGTTTTCTATATGTTTCAAATGCTTGTTGTTGAGAAGCACTGGCTAATTGATAATTACCCTTTAGCATATTTTTACTTAACACGGGAGTTATCAAGCCTCCTAATAAACCATAAGTAAGCGATTGAGGACTAAATAAAACAGATGATTTAAAACTATTCAAAGCTGTATATGCACTAATATTTAAAGAGGGTAAAAATGCCTTTCTACTCGCTTCTACTTCTGCACCTGCTGCCTCTAATAATAACTCTGCCTCTCTTATATCTGGTCTATTCACTAGTAATTGCGCAGGGATACCTATTTGTATGTCTTCGGGTATTGCTATTTCTGTGATGGGCTTCCCTCTTTTAATGGTAAAATCGTATTTACCAGAAATAGCACCCAATGTATTTTGGATTGCTGTAATTCTTTGTTGCATTACATTCAACATAGATTTAGTTCCCAATAACTGCGCATTAAATTGTTGCACAGCTAATTCTGTAGCTCTACCACCTGCTTTTTGTACTTTAACTATTTCAACAGCGTTTTCTTGAAGCTTAATATTGTTCTGTAAAATTTCTAATTCTTTATCTAAGGCCAACAGCTCATAGTATAATCCAGCAACTTGTGCAACCACTTGAGTTGTTACCCATTGTCTTGCTTGTTGGGTGGCTAAATATTTACTGTATGCTGCTTTTTTTTGATTGGACAATTTACCCCAGATATCTGCTTCCCAACTACTCCTGAATCCAACAAATAGATCGGGCATATTCAGCGGAATTTGTTGGTCCTTTCTAATATTTGGAGATAGGTTCATATCGTAATTACCTAATCCATTCATTGTGTAGTCTCCAAACTTATCTACGCCAGTTGAAACCACCGCATCCAAGCCTGGTTTGGTGATACCCTGTGCTATTCCAAATCCTGCTTTGGCTGCCGCTATACGCTGAACGGCAATTCTGATATCTGCGTTAAATTCAATAGCAGTGTCTATTAATGCTTGTAATGCAGGATCCGGGAAAAATAGTTTCTTAGGAAGTGTAGCAATACTATTACTGTCTAATGATTTTTGAAAAGAAGGAGGCAATACTTCAGCCTTATTAATAGTTACCGCTTTGGGCATTGCACAAGAAGCAACAATGGAAACACAAAGTACAGTACCAAAAATGTCACGCAAATTTTTCATAGTAATGGGTTCTATCGATCAGATAGTTGTTCAGGATGTTCAACAATAGAAACAGCTACAGAAGTAGTTTTCTTTTTCGTAAATCGTTCAGATAGCTGAGCAAAAATTACATAGAGACCTGGAATGATAATGACACCAAACAGGGTTCCAAATAACATACCTCCTGCTGAAGCAGTTCCAATAGAGCGATTGCCAATTGCACCAGCACCCGTAGCAATTACCAAAGGAATTAATCCAGCAATAAATGCAAACGAAGTCATTAATATGGGTCTTAATCTAGACACAGCACCTTCTTTTGCAGCTTCCAAAATAGAGAAGCCTTGACTTCTTCTAAGCATAGCAAACTCAACAATTAAAATGGCGTTCTTTCCTAATAAACCAATTAACATTACTAAGGCCACTTGCGCATAAATATTGTTTTCTAAACCCAATAATTTTAGTGCAACAAATGCCCCGAATATTCCAGTTGGTAATGAAAGAATTACTGCAAATGGCATTAAAAAACTTTCGTATTGTGCAGCAAGAATTAAATAAACAAATAACAAACAAACAATGAATATAGAAGCGGCTTGTCCACTAGATGCAACCTGGTCTCTGGTTATACCAGACCATTCATAACTATAGCCCCTTGGTAATTTTTCTTTTGCCACTTTTTCAACCGAGGCAATTGCTTCACCACTGCTGAACCCTGCCCCTGCATCTCCGTTGACCATTGCAGAAGTATACATATTGTATCGTGTTAACTGTTCTGGTCCATATACTCTTTCTAGTTTAATAAATGTGCCATAAGAAACCATTTCACCACGGTCATTCTTCACATACATATTCATTAAATCATTGGGCTTTGCTCTATAGTTAGGATAAGCCTGTACCATCACTTTATACATTTGACCAAATCGAATAAAATTGGTTGCATAATAACTACCAATCAATGTTTGCAAGTCGGTCATGGCATTGTCTACAGAAACCCCTTTTTTGGCGGCCATATCATAATCAATATGAATCATGTACTGCGGAAAGCTAGGATCAAACCCAGTATATGCTGCACCAACCACACCTGCAGCTTTTATATCTTGAATTAATTGATTAGTAACATTGGCAGTTTGTTGCAAATCTCCAGAACCTGTTTTATCAATTACCCTCAATTCAAATCCACTGGTATTTCCAAATCCTGGAACCGTTGGTGGCGGCATAAATTCAATGTTCGCATCCTTAATTTTATTGGTCTTTTCTTTTAAAACAGGAATTAATTGGGCAACGGTTTGGTCTCTTTCCTTCCAAGGTTTTAAGTTGATCATCATCATTCCATAGGATGCACCTGCAGCTTCCGTAATTAAACTGTATCCACTTAATGTGGTCACGTTTTCAACAGCAGGAATGTCTTTGATAACTTTTTCTAATTGAACCAATACGTTCTCAGTTCTTTCAACGGTTGCACCTGCAGGTGCAGAAACGTTTACATAAATGATTCCTTGATCTTCAGTAGGAATAAAGCCCCCGGGTAGAATACTATTAACTCCAGCTGTGCCAACAAAAAAGACAATCAGTAGTGAAATAGTTACCATTTTTCTTGCACTGATCCAGCTGACCAAATTCATGTACTTATTTTCGGTAGATGCATATCCTTTGTTAAACGAGGAAAAGAATCTTCCTAATAAATTTTTTCTTTTCGGTTGTCCATGTGAACTCTTTATCAGTAATGCACAAAGTGCTGGCGTTAAGGTTAATGCATTGATACCAGATATCACAATGGATACTGCTAGGGTTAGTGAAAACTGTCTATAGAATACTCCAGCTGGTCCAGATAAAAAAGCAACTGGAATAAATACTGCAGACATCACCAAAGTAATGGCAACCACTGCACTCGCTATCTCTTTAATGGCAGCAAGGGTTGCGTCCATTGCTGATAAATGTTGTTCTTCCATTTTAACATGCACCGCTTCTACTACCACAATGGCATTGTCAACCACAATTCCAATGGCTAATACCAATGCAAACAGCGTTAATAGGTTAATGGAAAAGCCCATTACTTGCATGAAGGCCAATGTTCCAATTAATGCTACTGGAACCGCTAGCGCAGGAATTAATGTAGATCTAAAATCTTGTAAGAAAATAAATACAATGATGAATACCAATATAAAAGCTTCAATCAATGTTTTTACAACTTCTTTAATGGATGCATCCAAGAAACGCGAAACGTCGTAAGCAAAATTGTACTTCATTCCAGGAGGAAATGAGGTTTCTTTTAGCTCAGCCATTCTAGCTTTAACCTTGGTAATAACTTCTTTTGCATTTGAACCAGGACGTTGTTTAAGCATAATTGAAGCAGATGGTTTTCCATCTGTTTTGGAAATCATGCTATAGGTCATTGCCCCAAATTCAACATCAGCAATATCTTTTAAATAAAGTATTGATCCGTTGTTTTCAGATTTTACGACTACATTCTTATATTGATTTGGCTCAAAAAATTTACCTGTGTAACGAAGAATATATTGAAGACTTTGAGGGTTTTTGCCAGAACTTTCTCCTGTTTTTCCTGGAGCAGCTTCTACGTTTTGATTGCGCAATGCATTAATGACATCTTGAGCAGAAACATTATATGCCAACATTCGATCGGGCTTTAACCAAACACGCATGGAATATTCTTTTTGTCCCATGATTTCAGCAAACCCAACCCCATCAATACGTTTCAGCTCCTGTAGAATATTAATGTCTGCAAAATTGTAAATAAATTGTTCGTCTGCAGCAGTGTCTTCACTCATCACATTTAAGTAAAGCAACATACTGTTTACATCTTTCTCTGTAGTAACACCCGCTTTAATTACTTCTTCAGGAAGCTCGTCTAATACAGTACTCACACGGTTTTGTACACTAACTGCAGCAACGTCAGGATCAATTCCTACTTTAAATGCAACTGTAATAAGGGTAATACCATTATTACTTGAAACGGATGACATATAAGTCATACCAGGAACCCCATTGATGGCTCTTTCTAAAGGCGTAGCTACAGCTTTGGCACATACTTCGGCATTCGCTCCAGTATATTTTGCTGTAACTGTTACCGAAGGCGGAACAATATCAGGAAATTGTGTAATGGGTAAAGTGAATAAAGAGAGTACTCCCAATAAAGTGATGATAATGGATATTACCAATGAAAGTACAGGCCGTTTTATAAAAGTTTCTAGCATGATTGCTTTAGTTGATGGTTAATGCTGTTTGCATAAGACTGTCTAAATTCATCTTCATGGGTTTTATTTTTGCACCCTGACGAATACTTTGAACACCTTCGAAAACAATGTTCTCACCTGGCTTCAAGCCTGCCTCAACAATATAATATTGCGCTACTCTTCTACCTGGTTTAAATGCACGCATTTGAATAATATTGTCTTTATCAACAACAAAGACGAAGGTTTTGTCTTGAATTTCAAAAGTGGCTTTCTGCGGAATGATGATGGCGTTCTCAACTGAAGAAGTTAACCTGGCTTTTCCAGAAGCACCATGTTTTAATAATTTATTCGGATTCGGGAAACGGGCTCTGAAAGCAATGGCACCCGTATTTTCATTAAACTCCCCGTCGCTGGTTTCAATTTTTCCAGTATATCCATATTGGGTTCCATCTGCTAAAACAAGTGTTACTGGGCGATCTTCTTTTAAACCCTTTGTAACTGCTTTTCTATATTGTAAATACTCGTTTTCAGAAATATTGAAATAGGCAAATACATTGTGTACATCTGAAATAGTTGTCAATAAAGCACCTGGATCAATAAGGCTTCCCATTTTCAATGGAATTCTGTCGATGATTCCATCAAAAGGTGCACGAATAAATGTATAAGATAATTTGGTTTCTGCACTGGTTTGAGCAGATAAAGCTTCATCAATTTTTGCTTTTGCCGCATTTACTTTCGATACGGCTAATTCGTATTCAGTTTTTGCAATTACATTTTTCTCCACCAGAATTTTTGTTCTACCCAATTCTAATTCCGCAGCTTTGGCTTCTGCCATAGCATTGGAAACTGCAGCTTTCGCTTTGGCCAACTCCGTTTTGTATTCAAGATCATTAATTTGAAACATGGGTTGCCCTTTTTTAACTTCATGCCCCTCGTCTACTAAAATCTTTTCTAAAAACCCCTGAACCCTTGCTCTTACTTCTACATTTTTTACAGCTTGGATATCGGCCACATAATCTGTTTGTAAAATGGTGTCTTTTTGAATCACTTCTACAACCGGTAATGAAGGGATCAACTCTGCGGAACCTGTTTTTTCTTTGTCTTTACAGGCCCCAAAAGCTATCATCACAAAAACCAAAATGGGTAAAAAGGGTCGATTTTGAGCTGAAAATTGATTATTCATGGCTTATTTTCCGTTAAATAAGCGGCAAATATAGGTTTTTAATGTTTTTTTAATGTTAGGGTTTATAGACGAGGGTTGTACTTTAACATTTCAAATAGATTAGGGTAAATGATCCATTTCAAATTAAAATTGGTGTGTAGACGTACTGATTATATTTTTATACTATGAGTATAGCGGAAAGGATTAAATCGAACCCCGGGTTAAAGAAGTTCGTTTATTGGTTAATCGTGCCTACAAACTCACCTGGTTGTAGGTTATGGGTTCGATTATTTATCAATCCTTTTGTGCATAAAGTTTCAAGAAAATCCATCATCAGAAATTATGCAAGGCTAGATATTGCACCTTGGAATATGTTTGCTATCGGAAAAAAAGCAGTGATAGAAGATTTTTGTTGTATTAACAATATGGTTGGCGATGTGGTTATTGGCGATAATGCTCATTTAGGCTTAAGTAATACGCTTATAGGACCTGTACGAATTGGTAACAATACCATCTTAGCACAAAATATCGTTTTATCCGGATTGAATCATGGGTATGCAGATCCTGATATTCCCATCAAAGATCAAAAGGAAACCACCGATCCCATTGTAGTTGAAGAGGATTGTTGGATTGGAGCTAACTCAGTTATAGTAGCTGGTGTAACCATCGGAAAGCATTCAGTAGTTGCAGGTGGCTCAGTGGTTACTAAAAATGTTCCACCTTATACCATTGTTGGTGGTAATCCCGCCAAAGTTTTAAAACAGTATAATCCCTTAACAAAGAGTTGGGAAAAACCCTAAGTGTTTCATATATCTTTTTTTATTGTGTGATAATCTACTGTGCAATTACAGCTGTACATTTTTAATCAAGCCATTAACAAAAGATTTTTATTTGGTAGAATACATAATCTTTGTATCAAATTCAACGAAATCCATTTGATTCTATGGCTGCCATTATTATTTTCTTAGTACTTCATTGGTATCTTTCTCTTTTCGGACAAACATTTTACTTACATAGATACTCTGCACACAAAATGTTTACCATGAATAAATTCTGGGAAAAATTTTGGTATATCTATACTTGGGTAACACAAGGCACTTCTTATTTAAATGCAAGAGCATATGCCATATTGCATAGAATGCATCATGCATACAGCGATACCCAGAAAGATCCACATACGCCACATTTTTTTAAGGAAGTGTTTACAATGATGTGGCATACCAAAAAAGTATACCATGGAGTATTAAAGGGAACAATGCCTGTTGAACCAAAATTCGATAAAAATTTTCCTGTTTATCCAATCATAGATAAAATTGCAGATAGCTGGATTACCAGAATATTTTTTGCATTAGTATATGTAACATTCTATTGTTTCTTTGCAACAGAATGGTGGATGTTTTTATTCTTGCCTATTCATTTCTTAATTGGCCCAATACAAGGTGCAGTCGTTAATTGGGCGGGTCATAAATATGGATACAGGAATTTTCCTCAAGAAAAAGATCATTCCAAAAATACCTTAATCATCGATTTCTTGATGTTGGGAGAATTATTTCAAAACAATCATCACCATGCAGGAGCAAGACCCAATTTTGCAGCTAAATGGTGGGAGATAGATCCTTGTTATCCAATCATTAAAATTTTTCATTGGATAGGAATTATCAAACTAGTTCCTATTAAGGCCAAGAATTAATTCTTAGACCAAATTTCATAAATAGGATCTCCCTTAGAACTTAAGCCACTGTGGTGCCATTGACCATTTTCAATTTTACCGGTAAAATTGAGCGATGCCCCCACTCTAGAAGAGTCGCGACTAAAGAACTCAATATTCTCGGTATACTTACCATTAATAAAATGATAAGTTCCTCCACCAGTGCCAGAAAACTCGCCTGTTTCAATATTAATCGCCATCCATTGAAAACGAGTTCCTGTTAAAAGTTTATAGGTACGTCTAGCTCTTAGAGGGTTCTCTGTAAATTGGTCACCATTTTTTCTTCCACTCATCCGCCAATTTCCTGCTAATGCATTTTCTCCTTTATCAATTAATTCCTGGTGCTTTTCTCCAAATGCAACATCTTTTGTTTTACCAACAGCTGCTTTATCTCTAGAATCAAAATGAATAGTAACAAGGAGTTTGTTTCCCTCTTTAACAAAAGGGCCACCCCAAGTATAATTAAATGTTTTGGTATCTATATTATATTTTGTTTCAACAAAATAACCATCCATTAAACAGATGATAATTTCTTTATCTTCTTTAGATTTATAAGCCCCTTTCAAACTTTGTTGGGCTTGAACAGATAAACTGAATAAGAATGCAGTCAATAGATAAATTGTTTTCATAAAATATTTTTAATTGGTGATAGACAATTTCATTAATAAATCTGTTTGAATATCGTTTCCTAAAGTAAATAAATGACTACTGAATACGGTAAATCCATTTTTTTCATAAAACCGAATTGCTCTAGCATTCATTTCCCATACACCTAACCATATATAAGTTGGCTTTAGTTCTTTCCCAATTTGAATGGCATTATCTAACAAAAATTGGCCGAGTCCTTTTCCAAAATATTCTTTTAGTACATAAATTCTTTCAATTTCAAATGCAGCTTCATCTATTAATTCAGTCTGCGCTGTTGAATTATTTAATTTTAAATAACCAACTACTTGTTGATTGTCTAAAGCAAAATAAAATGAAGTATTAGGATTATTCAGTTCATCCGTTAGCTTTTGAATAGAGAGTTGTTCTTCTAAATACTTATTTAAATCTTCTTCTGTATTGTGCTCAGTAAATGTTTCCTTAAAAGTAGTGCGACTGATGGTTTGTAAAGAAATTACATCAGCGTTACCAATTTTTCGTAAAGTGTAACTACTCATAATTGATTTTGCTTAAAAAATTCAACTGCTTGAATTCTTTGTTGTTCTGTCAAGTCTATTAAAACTAGTTTTTTGTCGAACTCTTTATTTAGTTGAACAGATTTTCTTATTCTGTTGAAGTCAGATTCAGGAATTTGAGCTACTATGGAAGACTCTTTTTGTTTCCAAGCTTCTGCGTCAAAAATCAAGTCGGCTTGTCTGCCATTCACTCCCAATTGTTCAATGAGTTTTTTTCTGAATTTGGTTTTATACGCAGCTACTAACTGAACCTTAGTTAGTGTATCGTAGCTTTTGCTAAAACTAAGCTGCGTGATAGGGCAACCTGTTGCATTCATTCTGCTGATTAATCCTTTAGCCTTATCTCCAGTTATAGACAATGCTTTGTATTTTTTGAGTACTTCTTGATTTACTTCATTTGCAGTTGCAAAAGTATCATTGGTATTTGCTTCTATTTTCAATTTCTGTAAAGTAGCCCAGTAGTTTATTTGACCAATTTTGTTTGCTGTTTCTTCTGAAATACCCAATTCATTCATTA
Organism: Synechococcus sp. UW140; assembly: GCA_943371295.1. Classification (GTDB taxonomy): domain Bacteria; phylum Bacteroidota; class Bacteroidia; order Chitinophagales; family Chitinophagaceae; genus Sediminibacterium. The sequence continues at coordinate 23,990 of CALRUG020000015.1, forward strand.
ATAGCCCCTTTTCACAATAGCCAAATAGTTCTAACTGTTCTTCAGGGGTCCATTTTTGTGCGTTTAAGATTGCCACTGAAAAGATGCAAACAGCTAGAATGCTCCAAATTTTCTTTTTCATATTCAAATATTCGTTTAAAATTAATTCACATTCAATTAATGTAGTTTTGCAGCATAATGTTCGAAGTATTCTTCTCTCAAGTTAAAGATAAAGTGTTGCTTTCCGCTGAAGAGCAAAAGCTTGTTAAAACATTTTTTTCGCCTAAGAAAATTAGAAAGAGGCAGTACTTGCTTCAAGAAGGTAATATTTGTAGGCATTTAGCTTTTGTAGAAAAAGGATTATTGCGTTCCTATAACGTAGACGAAAAAGGGATTGAACATATGATTCATTTTGCCTGGGAAGGATGGTGGATGGCCGATATGTTGAGTTTTTTATCCATAGAACCTTCAACCTATCATATAGATGCTATAGAAGATGCCGAATTATTATTGATAAGTCGAACTGACTTTGAAGAAATGTTATTGAAAGTGCCTGTAATGGAAAGGTATTTTAGGATTCTTTTTCAGAACAATATCATCTCTAAAGAAAGGAGGCTAATTAGCTCTATTTCTAATTCGGCAGAAGAGAAATTTATTCATTTATCTACTACTAATCCTGAACTAATCAAAAGGATTCCTCAACAGTTGGTGGCTTCTTATTTAGGAATTACCCCTGAAACATTGAGTAGAGTTAAAAAAAAATTGACAAAGGGGATCTAAAAAACTTGATTTAAATCAAGATGATTTCTTATCCTTTCTCAAGATAAAACTTTTAATGGGATACTAATTTTGCATTTCAATTAATGGATGAATGCAATACAATAATAATATAGCTATTCTAGGCGCTGGTTCAGCATTAGGTCAATTGATTGCCCAAAAAATTGCGGGAGTTTATCGGTTATTATTAATGGATAACAATGAATTACAACTAAATCAAATAAAAGAGTTGTTGCTCAACCATCATCCTACCGCTGAAATAGAATTAGTGGTTTGTAGTAAAGACGCATCTTGGGAGGGTGATATCATTATTATTGCTGCAGAACATTTAAGCGAGCAAGAAGCAATTGCAAAAAAAATTAATGAAGTCACTACTTGTAAAACAGTGATACAAATTAAGTATGCATCTTCCAATACTGCATCCTTGCAAAGTATATTACCCTATTCAAAATTTATAACAGTTGATTGGGCCAATACGGCAGCAATAGTTGAAGGAAATGATGAAGCATCTTTATCAATCACCGGTGAAATTGTTCATTTATGTGGATTAACACCCATTTTTAAAAAGTCACTTATTTAAAACAACAATATGAATCGTTCAGAATTATTTACGCCATATCAGATGGCTGGATTGGAATTAAACAATAAGATGGTAATGGCCCCAATGACAAGAAGCCGAGCAGACAATGCTGAAGGGGTTCCCAATCAATTAATGGCTACTTATTATGAACAAAGAGCAAGTGCCGGATTAATAGTAACAGAGGGTTCACCTGTAAGTAGTGTTGGGGTTGGCTATATCAATGTGCCAGGAATTTATACCAAAGCGCAAACAGCCGGTTGGAAGTTGGTCACAAAAGCGGTGCATGATAAAGGCGGAAAAATATTTATCCAATTATGGCATGTAGGAAGAATGTCGCATCCAGACTTTCACAATGGGGCATTGCCTCTTGCGCCATCTGCCATCAATCCAAATGAGAAGTCATATACAAAGAATGGATTTACCGATACGGTTACTCCTAAAGAAATGACTATTGAAGAAATTAAGCAAACCGTTGAAGATTTTAAAAATGCAGCGGCAAATGCTGTTGAAGCAGGTTTTGATGGAGTAGAAATTCATGGTGCAAATGGTTATTTATTACAGCAGTTTTTTAACGCTACTTCAAATATTCGTACAGACGAATATGGTGGAACAATTGAAAATCGTGCAAGAATTTTATTTGAGATATTAGACGCATTTAAAGGCGTGATTGATTATAATAAAGTGGGAATAAGATTAAGCCCTAGTTTGAATGGTCTCTTTGGAATTACTATGGATGAAACTACCATACCTACGCACGATTATATCGTGAACAAGTTAAATGAGTATGGTTTGGCTTACTTGCATTTGACAGAACCATTTGTTCCAGTTGATCATTTGCCTTTTGCAGTTAAAGAAATTGCGAAGCATTATAGACCTATTTACAAAGGGACATTAATCATTAATAGGGGCTTTAATAAAGAAACAGCCACTGCAGTAATTGAAGCGGGTGATGCAGATTTAGTTGCATTTGGTGTGCCGTTTATTGCAAATCCAGATTTAGTAAATAGGTATGAGTTAGACGCTCCTTTGAACCAAGTAGATCAACAAACATTTTATACTCCTGGAGAAAAAGGATATACAGATTACCCTTTTTATTCAGTTAAATAATTAATAATGGAATCATTAAAAAACAAAGTGGCTCTAGTAACAGGAGCAGGAAAAGGAATAGGAAAGGCCATTGCTATTGCCTTAGCCAAAGAAGGTGTCAATATTGGCTTAATTGCCCGCACTGAAAAAGACCTTCAGGAAGTTGCTGCAGAAATTAATGCGCTGGGTGTTCAATCAATCATTGCACCCGCTGATATTAGCAATATTAATGCGGTGAATTGGGCAGTAGAAAAAATAGAAAACACATTGGGTTCTATAGACATTTTAATTAATAATGCAGGTACAGGTACTTTTGGTAAGTTTTTAGATTTATCACCGGAAGTTTGGGAACAGCAAGTGAAAGTAAATTTATTTGGTGTGTACTATACTACCAGGGCAGTATTGCCGAGTATGATGAAAAGATTAACTGGCGATATAGTAAATATCTCATCAACAGCGGGTTTAAAAGGAGCTGCAACAACCAGTGCTTATAGTGCATCTAAATTTGGTGTGATGGGATTAACGGAGTCTTTAATGCAAGAAGTTCGCAAATACAATATCAGAGTAACAGCCATGGTTCCTAGCACTGTAGTAACCGACCTAGCAGTTTCAGCAAATTTGATCAATAACAATGAAGATCGATTAATGCATCCAGAAGATTTTGCAGAATTGATTATTGCACAATTAAAATTAAACAGAAGGGTATTCGTAAAAGACAGTTCAATTTGGTCTACTAACCCTTAAATTTATGCATTCAATCACCCATAAAATTGGGACAATGCATAAATCCTTTTATTCTTTATATATAGCGAGTCTGCTTTTGATATATCCATTCTTTTTGAAAGGACAATATTCATCAGCAGACTCTTCTATTAATGCTATTATGGGAAGCCATAAAGTAATGGGCATGTCAGTAGCGGTTGTAAAAAAGAGCCAGGTTGTGTATGCACAATCATTTGGAATGAAGAATCAAGAAACAAATACTGCACTCAGTAATTCAGATATTTTTAGAATTGCATCTATTTCAAAATCATTTTCAGCAACAGCCATCATGCAGTTGGTAGAAAAAAGATTGATCTCATTAGATGATGATATGAGTAAGCTGGTAGGTTTTATCATACGTAATCCCAAATATCCCGAAACGCCTATAACCCTTAAAATGGTTTTATCACATCGGTCTTCTATAAATGATAGCCAAGGGTATTTTAGTTTAGATGCAATTAATCCTGCTAAAAATCCTAACTGGGCTAAATGCTACAATAATTATGCACCCGATTCGGGATATATGTATTGTAATTTGAATTATAATATGGCAGGCACCATTATCGAAAAAATTTCAGGGGAAAGATTTGATAATTATATAAGGCAGCATATTCTGGAACCCTTGGGTTTGTATGGAGGTTATTGCGTTGACTCCTTAGATAAAAATAAGTTTGCTACTATTTACGAGTACAATGCTGAGTCTGCAAAGTTTATTGCATCTACCAATGCGTATGCAGCAAGGAGCGAGGAAATCGCCAATTACACGATGGGATATTCTACACCAGTCTTTTCTCCAACTGGTGGAATGAAAATTTCTGCAACCGATTTGGCTAAATACATGATTATGCATAGTAAGTTGGGTAAATCTAATGGGAAGAGAATTATCTCAAGAAAAAGTGCAAGGAAAATGCAAACCATGATTTCAGAAAAAGAGCAATATGGATTGGCCCTTTCTAAATCGAATAAACTAATTGATGGGGTTTGGTTAACAGGCCATACTGGGTCTGCTTATGGATTAAATAGTGCTATGTTTTTTGAGCCCAATAAAAAATATGGTTTTGTAATAATGATCAATGGTAGTGAGCAAAAATATTTGAATGGATTCAATGAAGTGTTAAAGAAAACCATGAATAGTTTATATGAAAACATCATTTTAAAGTAACCCCGTTCCAAGATTTAAAATGCAATACCCTCTAGTTCTGGAAGCGTTTCATAAGGATATTTCTTTGTTTATACCTAATCCTACTTTAATTAAGCCAACCTATGAATCATTGTGCTTCAATGATCCAACAACACTATTTCCTTTTTGGGCAAAAGTTTGGCCATCTTCTTTAGCCTTGAGTTTATTTCTTCAACAAAACCTTGATTTAGTAAACAATAAAAAAGTGCTTGAAATAGGAGCAGGTATTGGCTTACCTTCTTTCTCTATTGCCAATCAAGTGACAGACTTGACTATTACCGATTATGCAAAAGATGCTATTGAGTTGATCCAAAAAAATATTGAGCATCTTGGATTTAAAAATATAGAAGCTATTTTTGCGGATTGGAACTTTTTTCCTGAAACCATTAATGCCGAAATAGTACTGCTAAGTGATACCAATTATGCGCCTTCCAATTTTGAACCTTTGATAAAGTTGATTCAACGTTTTATTAAAAAAGGCGCTACTATTATTATTGCAACTCCAAAGCGCATTACAACTAGCCCTTTTATTGAACTACTCGAATCATTTATAATGCATCGAGAGCTCATTGATATTACCTATAATGAGGAAGAGGCAACAATTGGCTTATTTGTGTTACAACAAAATTCAACAAATAACACCTTCTGACATCTTACCAATATCGTAAAATATATTTCCCGATTGAGTTATTAATCTTTCAACTACTTTGATAGTTTCGCCGAAATTTATTTAAAATAATTATGGGTGCTGTATCAAAAAACATGCGAGTGTATCATCGTTACTTAGGGTTCTTTTTAGCTGGTATTATGGCTATATATTCAATAAGTGGTATCATTTTAATATTCCGAAATACCGATTTTCTAAAAAAAGAAAAACACAAAATTGAAACCATTGCCCCCCATCTTGAAGAAGAAGCTATTGGAAAAGCAATTAAAATCAAGAACTTAAAAATAATCAAACAGCAAGGTGATCAAGTTTATTTTGAACAAGGTTCTTACAATAGTAAAACAGGCTTAGCTGATTATAAGTTAAAAGAGTTACCCTATCTAGTTAGTAAAATGAATAATTTTCATAAAGCCAATACGTCTCATCCACTTTTTTATCTAAATATATTTTTTGGATGTTCTTTGATGTTTTTTGTGATATCCACTTTTTGGATGTTTGCACCAGGAACTCAAATATTTAAAAAAGGAATTCTATTCACTATTGCAGGAGTAATAATAAGCTTAGTACTTCTATTTGTTTAACCTTCCATTTAATTAATGATTATAGCTAATAACCCTAGCTATTCTCCATTTGCCATTGTCATTTTTCCAAATCATTAAAAACTTAAAAGTACCTACTTCAAGCTTACCATTTTCTATATGCTTGAATTGATGACTACCAATTTCAATTGCACCATACCCTTGTATTGGATGAACTTCTAAGTTTTCTTTTATAAGGGTTCTTGTTAATGCATAGTCTCTATTGAAAATTGACTGAAAGTTCTCGAATACTTTATCATAGTGTATTAGCCCTCCATTATCTTGAAACCATTCTAGATCTTTAGTAAAATATGTTTTCATTAAAGCTAAGTTCTTGGAGTTGTACGCTGTAAACAAGGCACTATCTAAATCTGCGATTGTTTTGTACAATGAAGTTTCAAGATTTGTAGCTTTATTTACGTGGCTGCTTTGTGAAAAAGTAGATATGAAGAAAGAAACAGATGCGCCGAGTAATAATAGATACTTCATAAATAAATATATGTAAATTAAATGCTTAATCTTTATTTCTTCTAAATCATTAATAAAAAATTCAGCAGTTTCTCCATTCATTCAAAGCAACAGGGGGCAGAACCCTCATATTTTGAAGGCACAGATTTGCGAAAAAGATTATTAAAAATTCTGCTTCTTAGCGCTTAGTATTAAATCAGTATCAATTAACTCAAGCGATAGAACCATATCTTTTACGGTTTCTTTATATTTTTTAAAATGGACAGTTAAAATATGAGATTGATATGCTTCTATACTTGCATATACTTCTAAGATAGTAATCAAATTAGCATCTTTTTTATCAGCTAAGGCAGTATACGATAATACGCCTGGTTCTAATTTAATTGCTGCATTCATCTGTTCTTGAAGAGCTGACTTGTATTTTACTAATTGGTTTGGATCAACCTTAATTTTTGCAATTCTATAAATTCTTTTAGAATCTTGCCCTTTTGACTCAAGTCCAATAAATGTCAATAGTCCCATAATTAAGCATGCTTGTAAAAAATATGTTTTCATAAATCAGCTAAGATTTTTTTGATTTCATTCTTTTCTTCAGAAGTTATTTTATTCCAGGGTCTATCTTGTAATCCCATTTCAATGGAGTAAAATATATTTAGATGCGGATTAATACCAGCATTAACCAATTCTTTTTTGATTTTTTTGTAATCAGATGCCAATAAATCTTCTCTTGAATATATGCCAATTAAATTCATTACTTTGACCATATAAGAGCCAAAATTTTTTATTTCTTTAAGGTCATGCATAAAAAAAGCTTACACTTTGAAAGTATAACCTTTTTAACAATTTCGCTCTCTTTACATACGAAAGATCCTAATCTGCTGCATTCCAATCCCACAAAACAATATCCCAAGCAAAACCACCATACATCAATTCATTGATGACTTGAAATCCTCTTTTCTTATGCGCTTTAAGGGAACGAGTATTTGCTTGAGCTATATCCGTAACGAGGTAAGTAAATTCTTTTGAAAGACAATCCCTGAAATGTCCGTATAGCTTTTGCACCAGGTCTTGTCCGCGGTATTCTTTTGCTACACATAATTGCCCAACAACTACATAGTTAACATCCCTCAGCAATTTCCCATTGTATTCAGATTGATCAATAGCGTCAAAAAGACCTTCAACAAGGTCGTGTCCATTTCTGATATCTTTTGTTGCAACCAACGCATAACCAACAACTTTATCACCATCCTTTGCAATGATGGAAGGAGATGCTGCATTCATCGCCTCTAAATATTCTATCGTAAAAGCTGCAGTAAGAAAACCTTGGTCTATGGCTTCTTCAGCAGTTATGTTCTGCTTTAAATTCAATGCTTGTAAATCTCTTATGCCAATTATTTCATTTGGGCTTGATACCCTTGTAATTTCAATTATTGAAGTATTCATATATAAAAATAAGGAGCAATAATTAGATGTACCATTTTAATAAGATGCTTATTTTGAGATAAGACCAGCCACTAATAATTACAGCTAAAATTCCTGCTACATAAAATAGTAATGCGCTAGTATATTCTTTTGATTTTGGAGCATTTATGATCATTAATAATAACAATACAATTATATGAATGATTGTAAAAGCCATTTGGTAAAATCCAATTAATAAAGATTCAATTTTTATACTTGAAAAATATATAGCCACCATTCCATAGATATATATAGTTGACAGCAAAAAGTTTGTTATGAAAAAAGTGAGTATTTTTTTATTTGTTACACTATTCATGAATCAATCCTTATTCAATTAAATATATTCTTTAAAGATGAAAGATGCAGCTATAATGCGATGATTGAGTATATAACTATCAGAAAATTAAAGAGTTGATTTTTTATTCTGTCCGAGTGAACTTAACAATACAACTCTTTTAGCATCTGAATCTTTAACCACGATATAAGGTTTTATTCCGGTTGATTTAATGTCGTTCCCCTTCATCGCAAATGCCTCTTGTTTCCAATCTGCGATGAAAATTTCCGTATTGACTGGTAAAGAATAAGATTTGACCTCGTCAGGATTAAGATTACTTACTCTTGTTTGAATTTTTCCATCTGGAGTATAAATAATAAGAGAAAGATGGTATACGTCTTTGTAGTCGTTTGAGAAGCTGATACTTATATTTTCTTGAGCATTTACAGAAAATCCAAAGAATAAAAGTGCAAAGAATATAGTAATACTTTTCATTTTTAGAAAATTGGTTTGATATTTAAAAGGATT
>CALRUG020000016.1:0-32028 GCA_943371295.1 Synechococcus sp. UW140
ATGGCGGTTACTGCTTCTAGTATCACTGGTACCCGTAAAGCAATGCACAAATCATGCCTTCCTTTTATTGAGAAACTTTCTTGTTGGTTATTTTCCCAATTTAAAGAAACTTGCTCTTTAGGGGTAGATGAAGTTGGTTTGATGGCTACCCTAAAATACAACTCGTTTCCATTCGTAATACCTCCAACTATTCCTCCTGCATGATTGGTTTTGGTTAAACCGGATCTATTTTCAATGGAATCATTGTGTTCTGATCCAAACATTTTTGCAGCGGCAAATCCTGCCCCAAATTCAATCCCTTTAACAGCTGGGATGGCAAATACAGCATGGCTGATTAATGATTCGACTGAATCAAAAAAATGTTCTCCTAATCCAATAGGCAATCCCAATGTGGAGCAAGCTACAATCCCTCCCACACTATCTTTCGCATCAATTGCTTTCTGCAAACCTTTATCTAAATCGGCTTCTCCCCCAATTTCACTAATGGTGGCAAGCACTTTAATTTGATGCTGCGCTAATAATTTTTTAGCAATCACCCCTGCCGCAACCAAACAAACGGTTAAACGACCACTAAAATGCCCCCCTCCTCTAAAATCTTCAAACCCACCATATTTAATATGGGCAGTAAAATCTGCATGCCCTGGTCTTGGTATAGATCGATGCTTTTCGTAATCCTGGCTTCTGGTATTATTGTTTTCAAATAAAATGGTCAATGGAGCACCAGTTGTTTTGCCATTGAATAACCCACTTTTAAATATGGGCAAATCATCTTCTTTTCTAGGGGTAGTGCCTTTTTGTATCCCCCCTTTTCTTCTCTCTGTATCTACAATAAAATCTTCAACACATAAAGGCAGACCTGCAGGACAACCATCAATGATTAATCCTACGGATGCTCCATGAGATTCGCCAAAAATTTGAACAGAAAATAATTTACCAAATGAATTCACCCTATTATTTTTATTAAAACGTTTTTATAATTCAGTTATTACATGAACACCCAATTGTTGTAAGTGAGTGTAAAATGCAGGATAAGACTTATTAATCGCTTCTGCTTGTTCTATAATTACTGGACCGGTTGCCTTTAATGAGGCAATTGCGGTAGCCATCGCAATTCGATGATCATGATTGGAATGAACCCTTTCTGCTTTTATTTCAGCCAATGCTGATCCATTTCTTAACCCTGTTATAAGCATTAAATTATCCTGTAATTTTATTTCAACTCCCAATTTACCAAATTCTTTTTGCAAGGTTATTCCTCGATTGCTTTCTTTATGAGCCAAACGGTGAACCCCTTCAATTACAGTAGTACCCTCACAGAATGCAGCCAATGCTACTAAGGGTGGAAACAAATCTGGACAATCGGTTGCATTAAAATGAAAGGCTTTCAAAGGCAAAGTCCTTACTTCAATTTGATGTTCTTGAACAGAAAGCCCAGCTCCTGCTTCAGATAATGCTTGCAATATTGCTTTATCTGCCTGTGTAGAAAATACATCTAATCCTTTAACAGTAATACTTCCTGCAACTGCCCCTGCTACTAATAAAAAAGCAGCTCCACTCCAATCACCTTCTACTTGGTATTCAATACTTGTTTTCTTTGCTTTTTGATCTGCGGCGTAAAAACCAAAAGAATCGTAGTTATTGTTACGAACCACTATTCCAAAAGCCTCCATTACTTTTAAAGTGAGATCAATATATGGCTTGCTTTTTAAATCATTGACTTTGATGGTGACCCCATCGGGTTCTGCGGCACCATATGCCATTAACAAACCTGTCAGAAATTGTGAACTCAAAGAACCATCGATGGTTATATCACTTGGTTTTAATGGGCCAGTTATTTCAATGGGCAAAAATCCATTATTCGATTGAACAACCACTTTTAACTGTGGAAGTACTTCATCAAAAAAATGCATGGGTCTGGTTAATAAACTTCCAGAACCATTAATGGTTAATTGTTGATTGCTTAGTGCAGCAATAGGTGTAAACATTCTGATACCTAATCCACTCTCCCCACAATTTAACTGATTAGAAACAGGTGCTACCCCATTTGAAGTAATAGTCAAACTTCCATCCGCATTTGAAACCACCAATGCACCCAGTTTTTGAATCATATCAATAGCTGCTGAATCATCAAAACTATTTCCTGGATTAACAATTCGAGTGGTGCCCTTGTGCAATAACGCTGCTGCACAGGCCCTTTGCATACTGCTTTTACTCGCATTGGCCAATAGCGTACCTTGTATTTTAGTAGGATGAATGATTGCAATCATCTGTACAAATTGGTAGATTAAAATTGTTTGAAAATTTCTTGTAATTGTACAAGCAATAAAGGCTGAACAACTCCCTTTCCGGTTTTTTGCAAAAGGATATAATTGATTGAATCATCTTGCCGCTTCTTATCTTTTAATAAAACCTTAAAAGCTTTATTAGCATCAAAATTGGCTACAGTTGGTAATCCATATTGATTCAATAATTGTATAACCCGCTCTGCTTCTTTATAGAATTTTAATTGCTGAGACATCAATGCTGCATAAGTCATCCCAATACTAATTGCTTCCCCATGACTCAACTGATACATATTTTCAATTGCATGACCAAGGGTATGACCAAAGTTCAATAGTTTGCGGTCCCCTTTTTCAAACTCATCTTGTTGTACCACTTTAATTTTAATTAACGCATTGCGGGTAATTAAGTTGGCCAACATTTGGGGATTTTTACGATACTTAGCAATGCTGTTTTGTTCAAGTTCTGTAAACATTTTAGCATCCTTAATACAAGCATGCTTGATGATTTCAGCAAAACCATTTCTCCATTCTGCTAAAGGCAATGTCTTTAATAGACTGTAATCATAAATAAGAAATGATGGCTGTCTAATGAGCCCAACCATATTCTTATAAACACCAACATCTATTCCATTTTTACCCCCTATTGCCGCATCCACCATGGCTAATAATGATGTTGGGATATATCCAACATTTATACCTCGCATATAAATTCCAGCAACATATCCAGTGATATCAGTAATAACGCCCCCTCCAAATCCAATCAATGTGGTTTGTCTATCTGCACCAAGTAAAATCAATTGATCAATAATAACATCAACTGTTTGTTGAACTTTGTATTGCTCTCCCGGCTTTAAAACAATGGTATTGAATCCTTTTAGTTTTCGTTTGTGCGATTGAAACAAATTTTCATCTGTTACAATGATTGCTTTTTCTTTTGAAATGATTTTTTCTATCAACCCAAAAGCAGCATCAAAATAAAACAGAGTCTCTTTCTCAGAAAATAAAAAACGCTTCTTCTGCATACTATGAATTCATAATCTTATTCTGATGATTGATACTTTCCATATGTACCGCATCAAAATACTTAGTAATAAATTCTTGACTAAGGCCTAGTTGTCCTCCCTTTACAAATGCACGTTCTAAAATTGCATTCCAACGATTGGTTTGTAAAATGGTAATATTATTATCCTTTTTATACTGCCCTATCTTATCAGCTACTTTCATTCGCTGTCCTAATAATTGTAACAATTCATCGTCTAATTGGTTTATCTGAGCACGCATTTTATCCATTTGAATATGCAACTCCTCAGAAATAATATCTTCTTTTCGCCATATCATAGCGTCAATCATAGACCCTAATACTGTTGGAGTAATCTGTTGTTTAGCATCGCTCCAAGCATTATCAGGATCTATATGACTTTCTATTATTAGTCCATCAAAATCTAAGTCGATGGCTTTTTGAGCAACTTCTTGAAGAATATCCCTTCTTCCACAAATATGTGAGGGATCATTAATCATAAGCATTTCAGGAAACCTACGTTTCATTTCAATGGCCAAATGCCACATGGGGGCATTGCGGTATTCTGTATTACCATATGAACTAAATCCTCTATGAATTAATCCAATATTTTTAATACCTGCTTTTGCAACTCTTTCTGCAGCCCCAATCCATAATTCCAAGTCTGGATTAATAGGGTTTTTAATCAAAACAGGAACGTCCACTCCTTTTAAAGCATCTGCAACATCCTGAACACTAAATGGATTTACCGTTGTTCTGGCTCCAATCCATAAAACATCCACTCCAAAATGCAAAGCGTCTTCTACTTGCTTACCGGTTGCAACTTCTACCGCTACTGGCAATCCAGTCAACTCTTTTGCCTTTTGTAACCAAGGCAATCCCTTTGTTCCTACTCCCTCAAAACTTCCTGGCCTAGTTCTGGGTTTCCAAATTCCTGCACGTAAAATATCTACTTTACCTGTTGCTGCAAGTTGACTGGCAGTTTCTAAAACTTGTTCTTCAGTTTCCGCACTACAAGGGCCGGAAATAATAAGGGGTCTTTTCGCAAGAACAGCATTGATATTGGTTGATTGCTGTAAGGTCTGTTCCATATTCGTTTGATTGCTTGTTAATAAAATTATCTGCGTCCGCCTCCACTGTCTGCATCATTCATACGAATGCTTCTTCCTTTGTATTTTTTACCATCCAAAGCTCGAATCATTTGCTGTGCGGCCGACTTCTCAATTTCAATCCAGCTATTCATGTCTTTCATATCTATACGTCCTAACACTTCTTTCTTTAAATCACTCATATCTAATACAAACTGCAAGAAACTGGCTTTATAAAAACCATCTTTGGTTCCAAGGTTTACAAATAACCTACTATAACCTCCCCCTGATTTATATTCTTTTCTACTATCGCCTCGGCCAGCGTCTCTACCTGCGTCTCTACCGCTTTCTCTGCGAGCAGATCGATTGTCTCCACGGTCATTCGGATCTCTCTTTGCACTTCTATCGCGTTCCCTGATATTTAAATCTTCAGAATTCTCATAGTACTTTAAGAAGCGATCAAATTCCATTGCTGCAACACGCTTGAGTACGTCTTCTTTGCTCACATCGGCAAATTTTTCTGCCAACATAGGAACATAGGTTTCATAATCGCCATGACTAATATCAGCCGACAACAACTTATCCATAAAAGAGAAAAACTGTTTTCTACAAACATCTTTTCCTGAAGGAATATCAAGTTTACTAAAATGACAATTGTTGATTCTTTCTATTTGCTTTAGCTTATAGGTTTCTTTGGCATGTACAATTGAAATACAAATTCCATGATTCCCAGCTCTACCAGTACGTCCACTTCTATGTGTATATATTTCAACGTCATCTGGTAATTCAAAATTGATAACATGGGTAATACCTTGCACATCAATCCCTCTTGCAGCAACATCCGTTGCAATTAATAATTGGAGGCTTTTATCCCTAAATTGTCCCATTACTTTATCACGTTGACCTTGTGTAAGATCGCCATGCAAAGCATCAATATCATACCCTTCTCTGGTTAATCTTTCTGAAATTTCTTGTGCATCAAGTTTAGTTCTAGTGAAAATAATTCCATAAATACCTGGATTAAAATCGATGATGCGCTTGAGTGTTTCATAACGATGATGCGCTGTTGTAACATAGTATTGGTGATCAATGCTTTTGTTTGCAGTATTCACTTTACCTACTGTTACTTCTTTTGGATCTTTCATGTAACGCTTGCTCACTTTTCTAATTTCTGGTGGCATGGTTGCACTGAATAACCAAGTACTATTCCGTTGTGGGGTATTTTTTAAGATGAACTCAATATCATCTTGAAAGCCCATGTTCAACATTTCATCTGCTTCGTCTAATACTACATAACTGATTTGCTCTAAATTGATTGCTTTACGCTCAATCAAATCAATAAGCCTACCTGGTGTAGCTACAACAATTTGTACTCCTCTTTTCAGATCACGGATCTGTAATCCGATGGAAGCTCCTCCATAAACTGCAACAACTGAAATTCCGGTCATATATTTCTTAAACAGCTCTATCTCTTTAACAATCTGCAAACACAATTCACGTGTAGGACAAACCACCAATGCCTGTGGATATTTTGCTGCTGCGTCTATAATGTGTAACAAGGGTAATCCAAATGCTGCTGTTTTTCCCGTGCCGGTTTGCGCCAAACCGATAAAATCAGTCGTTCCGCTCAATAAGACCGGTATCGCCTGTTCCTGAATTGCCGTTGGGTTCACATACCCCAACTCTGTGGTTGCTTGAATTAAACGTTCGTCAATTCCCAACCCTTCAAATGTAATCATGTATTCTAAAATTTGTGCAAAGGTACTCTATATAGGCTGCTTTGCGGTGTTTTACTTAAGTATTCTCCTTATTCCATTGGCATTTTCAATCAATTCTTGTAAATATTCGTTGTTCTCTTTTTCTAAACAAGACTTAAATTTTCTTAACTGACTTATATGTTCATTTAATACATCTAATATATTTTCTCTGTTTTGCATGAAAATAGGCACCCACATGGCTGCATTACTCTTGGCAAGCCTTACTGTGCTCTCAAAACCACCGCTTGCTAGTTCAAAAATGGCATCTTCTTCCCGCTCTTTCTCTAATACGGTATTAGCAAGGGCGAAAGAAGTAATATGCGATATATGGCTAATATAAGCCACATGCATATCATGTGCCGTAGATTCCATGTATAGGATATGCATTTCTAATAATGAATATAGCTTTTCAACCAATGCTAATGCGTCAATATCAGAATGCATTTTATCACAAATCACCGTTGCTTTTTTACTGAAAGCTCCTTTTATTGCAGCAGTGGGTCCACTATTTTCTGTTCCCCACATAGGATGAGTGGCAACAAATCTTCCTCGATTGGGATGCGTTTGTACTGCTTCAACAATTTTTGATTTGGTAGAGCCTACATCAAATACCACTTGATGCTGAACTTTATCTAAGATGACTGGCAATATTTGTTCAGCCGCATTAATGGGTGTTGCAATGATGATTAAAGATGATTTTTGAATAGCCAACTCCAATGGCAAGCATTCTTGTACCAATCCCAATTCAATCGCTTTGGCGGCATGTTCGGGGTTATTCTCTACCCCAATTACATGCGTTGCCAATCCCTTTTCTTGTAATGCTATTGAAAGTGAGCCCCCTATTAATCCTATTCCTACAATTGTAATAACCATAATCTTTTTTATTTCGTCTTTTCTGCTTGTATCCTTTGTATGGCATCTTCAAATTTGGTGATGCTTCCACATAAACTTACTCGTATGAATTGATCACCAGCTGAACCAAAAATTCCACCTGGGGTAATGAAAACATTACAGTTGTATAAAACCTGGTCGCTCAACTCATATCCATCTTTAAACCCCTCTGGAATTTTTGCCCAAACAAACATTCCTACTTGATTGGTGCTAAACTTGCATTGAAGTGTATTGAGTAATTCAAATACTTTTTCTCTTCGCTTGGCATATACTTCATTAACAGCGTCATACCAATCATTGCCTAAACTTAAGGCAGCCGCCGCAGCATGTTGAATTGGTAAAAACATTCCACTATCCATATTGCTTTTGAATGTTAGCACTTCATTAATTCTTTCTGCAGCCCCACAAAGCATACCAACTCTCCATCCGGCCATATTATGGCTTTTACTTAATGAGTTTAACTCTATAGCTGTATCCATTGCACCTGCTACACTTAATAAACTTATAGGTGAATCATTTAGAATAAAACTATAAGGATTATCATGACAAATTAATATTTGGTGTTTCTTTCCAAATGCAATCAATTTATTAAACAGCTCAATGGTTGGTTTTTTACCAGTTGGCATTTGAGGATAATTTACCCACATCAATTTGACTTTACTCAAATCCTTTGTTTCCAAAGTTTCAAAATTGGGCTCCCAGTTTCCTTCTTCTGTTAAATCAAAATAAACTGGTTTTCCTCCAGCCAATTTTACCGCACTGGTATAAGTTGGATACCCAGGATTAGGAATCAACACTTCGTCACCTTCATTTAAATAAGTCATACAGATATGCATGATTCCCTCTTTACTACCCAACAAAGGCAATATTTCGGTATCAGGATTTAAGCCAACATGGTATTGGGTTTGATACCAATTGGCAATGGCATTTCTTAATGCTGGAACCCCTTTATAGGATTGATAAGCATGCGTATTTTCCAAACCCGATTGCTCTTGCAAAACTTTAATAACAGAGGGATGCGGTGGAAGATCCGGACTACCAATTCCTAAATTGATAATATTTTTTCCTGCTTTATTCAATTGCTCAATCTCTCGGAGTTTTTGAGAAAAATAGTACTCTCCTATCCCTTCTAATCTTTTTGATTTTGCTATTTCCATAACTATCCTTTTACTAGTTTTCCTTTTTTGTATATTCCGAATAATTTTACATTATTCGTAAGCGATTCTATTTTTTTCATCATGCTTTCAAACTGCTTTAGCTGTTCAAATTCCATGTCCGCATAAAAACCATACTTAAAATGACTACCAGGAATGGGCATACTCTGAAGCTTGCTTAAATTAATTCCTGTTTTAGCAACTTCAGTGAGCACTTTTGCTAAAATCCCTTTTGAGTGATTTGTTTGAAAATAAATTGATGCTTTGTTGGCCCCTACAATTTGCTGAGCTTCTTTGGTTCTTTGCAAAACTAAAAAGCGAGTGATATTGTTTTTTTGTGTTTGTATATCTGGTGCTAAAATTTCTAGATCAAATAGTTCGGCAGCAAGCTTACTTGCAATAGCAGCAATATGCTTACTCTTATGTTGGTGAACATGCTTAGCACTTAACGCAGTATCATCTGTTTCAATTAGTTTATACGGATGCGATTCTAAAAAATCAAGGCATTGTAAAATAGCCATTGGATGACTATGCACTTCTTTAATATCCGCTAAACCCACACCCCTATTCACCAATAAATTTTGACTGATGGACAAATACACTTCCCCCACTACTTTCAAATTGGCTTTCTGTAGCAAATTATAATTAGGCAAAATACTCCCAGCAATGGAGTTTTCAATGGCCATAACCGCACCTGCTGAAACAGTTGGATCTAGCGTTTGCTTGATTAACTGCCTAAAAGAAGCACAAGGAATTACTTCAACTTGTTTACCAAAAAAATGTCTGGCTGCAACTTGATGAAAACTTCCCTCATATCCTTGAATACAAATGCCCTCCGCCTTAATTGGAGGTGATTTCATTTGTTGTTTATTGATTGTTTCTTTTTTCATTCATTGATGGATAAAAAAAATCCCGGCAATTTGCCGGGATTTATATGCGATTTAAAACTTTTAAGCTTTTGCAAACAATACCCGGCTCCTTTTCATAAAGAAGAAATAATAAAAAGAATAAAACCAATTGTTAATTACCGTTTGCATGATGTTTCAAATATAGGAATTGATTGGAAAGCAAAAAAATTATTTGACTAGTTTTAAACTAAGGTTAGTTAGTTTTTATTCCATTCTATTAAAAAAATAAGCCCCTCCGTGGAAACGGAGCGGCTTCTAACGATTGCTTGCCATATGAAACTTTTAAATCTGTTGTACTTTCCGCAAGCTAGACTTCACTGAATCTCTTCACCAACAGATGATTAGAATTACTTCTTAGTAGTATCAACAGCAGGAGCAGCAGTAGTATCTACAGTTGCAGCAGCAGTATCAACAGTTGCAGCAGCAGTGTCAACAGTTGTTGCAGTAGTGTCAGCAGCAGCTTCTTTGTTTTCTCCAGCGCAAGATGCGAATACGCCTAATGCTAATACGAATAACAATTTTTTCATTTTTTTTCTTTTTTAGTTTGAATGATTACTGATTAATACGCCAACGAGAAAAAGGTAACCCGGCATTTCAAATTTTTTTTATAAAAATTTTTAGGGCTATTTTGGGTTACTTTTAAGCCTATAACTGTATTAAAGGAACAGATAGTGAAAGGAGATACGAACGAACAAGCATTATTGAAGGGGCTGGCTCATAATGATTCAAAGGCTGTAGAAATCATATATAAAGATAATTTTAATATGATTCAGACATTCATTTTGAATAATAATGGGAGCTACGACGAAGCTAGGGACATTTTTCAAGAAGCAATGATTGCCTTATATGAAAAGTCTCAAACAGACTCATTTGTTCTGACTTGTCAAATTAAAACTTATCTGTATTCTGTTTGCCGAAGGCTTTGGTTAAAAAGACTTCAACAAATGGGAAGGTTTACTGGTTCGGTTGATGGGTTTGAAGAAACAGTTGCAGTGGAAGAAGATTTGGAAACCCATGAAAAAAGAAACGCGGAGTTTGTTATAATGGATAGGGCTTTGAACAGTTTGGGTGAACCCTGCAAAAGTTTACTTCAAGGTTATTATCTAAAAAAAATGGACATGAATGCATTGGCTGCTGAATTTGGTTATACCAATGCAGACAACGCTAAAAACCAGAAATACAAGTGTTTGATGCGATTAAAGAAATTATTCTTTTCGCAATATAATATTGGAGAGTAAGTATATGGATGATATTTTATTATTAGATGCAATTGAAAGATATCTCAGCGGAGAAATGAGCCCTGAAGAGCGTGCTTATTTTGAGAATCTGCGCAATACTACCCCTGAAATTGATCAGATGGTAGTAGAGCATAATATGTTCTTGCATCAAATTGCGGATTACTCTGCAAATATCCAAATCAAGCAAACTTTACACGAGGTTCACCAAAACCTTTTAGAAAGAGGAGATTTAAATGAGGGGGGTGCTTTAAGCCCTAAAGGAAAAGTAATTCAATTCTTTAATAAATATAAAAGAGTCACTGCTATTGCAGCTTCTGTTGGCGGGGTAATTGCTTTGTTCATCAGTGGATTAGCCATGTATTTTTCTACTGCGGTGAACGATCCTAAATTAGAGCAACTAGGTAAAGATTTAGAAGTTGTAAAGAAAAACCAACAATACCAAGGGAATATTATAAATGAAGTAACATCTAAAATCCCGATCAATGCAAGATTATTAAGTGGCGGATCAGGATTTTTAGTGGACGTTAAAGGATATATTGTTACCAATGCCCATATACTAAAAGGCACAGGAGCCATTGTAGTAAATAGTGAAGGCAAAGAATTTAAATCATCCATCGTTTTAATTGACCATATCAAAGATTTGGCTATTCTCAAGATCAACGATGATGAGTATGCTCCCATTAAGTCAATTCCATATACCATTCAGAAAAACAATTCCGATTTAGGTGAAGAGATTTTCACTTTGGGTTATCCTCGTAATGAAATTGTTTATGGTATGGGATATCTAAGTGCCAAATCTGGTTTCAACGGTGATTCTTTATCTTATCAAATACAAATTAGTGCCAATCCTGGTAACTCAGGTGGACCTGTATTTAACAAGAATGGTGAAGTAATTGGGGTGTTGAGTACCAAGCAGGCTCAAGCGGATGGGGTAGCTTTTGCAGTGAAATCCAAAAATATCCATTCAATTATAGAAGATCTAAAGAAAAGTGATACTGCATTTCAAAGAGTCAAACTTCCTTCTAAATCTACTTTAAAAGGAGTTGAAAGAAAACTTCAAATCAACAAATTAGAAGACTGCGTATATTTTGTAAAAGCTTACGGAAAATAAATAGACATACTAAATAAAAAGGTCTCAGTTAAATTATTAGCTGAGACCTTTTTATTTAAATGAATTGATCCATTATTTCCATAAAGAAGCAGGGTAAATTTTGTCTGCTACCAATTGACTGATAGCTGCTTGCACACCTGGTGCATCTTCCTTATAGGTTACCCCAAACCACTGTGCAGATGTAGGCAATACTTTTAATACTCCTTTACCTGATTGTATAAATTCATTGGCGGCATAGGGGATAAAGAACTCCGACTTTAACTCTTGACCTTTAGAAGCTAAAAATTCAGTGAACATATTTTCACACATATCTATAAATGCTGGTGAAAAACAGAAATAGTTCATACTAACTAAGCTGGTTCCTGGTAAAGGTGTTTTACCATTTTCGTCTTCAAAAACTATTTTCCCATCTTCGCGATATATTTTAGTACGCTCATTAATTTCTGTCAAATTATTATTGGCATCAGCAGTGCAAACTCCCCTACTTACACTACCATTTTCACTCAATGTTTTTTGTAACTCATACCCTAGAAGCGCAAAAGTAGTATCATTACAAGCAGTTGTTAAGAAATCGAATGCTTTATGGAATGCATCGCGTCCATAATAATCGTCTGCATTAATTACAGCGAATGGTTCATTCACTTTTCCTTTGCAGCATAACACTGCATGCGCAGTACCCCAAGGTTTTGCTCTATCTGTAGGTATTGCATAACCATTGGTATAGGCTTCTAAATATTGATACACATAATCCGTAGCTATTTTACCGGCCAATTTAGGTTCAAATATTCCTTTAAACTGCTCAGCAAATTCTTCCCGGATAATAAATACTACTTTACCGAACCCTGCCTCGATGGCATCGTAAATAGAATAATCCATAATGGTTTCGCCATCAGGACCAAAAGACTGAATTTGTTTCATACTTCCATAGCGGCTAGCCATTCCAGCAGCTAAGATAACAAGAGTAGGTTTCATAGATTAAATTTACAACACAAAGTTAAATCATTTAACATTGCAACAATTGATCTAAAAATGTTATTCGAGCCCAACAAAATTACAATTCAAGCACTTCCCAGCTTTGGAACCGAAAACATTAAAGTTTCCACACTTAGAACTGATCTTATTCACCCAATAGTCAGTGGGAATAAATGGTTCAAATTAAGGTTTTACCTAGAGGAAGCAAAAAGGCTAAAACTCAATACCATCGCCAGTTTTGGCGGAGCTTACTCCAATCATATTGTAGCACTTGCGGCGGTTTGTAAACTAAACGGGTTTCAATCCGTTGGGTTTATTAGAGGTGAATTGTACCATTCTCCCAGTTTACAAGAAGCAAAAGAATTGGGCATGCAATTGCATTTTATTTCGAGGGAAGACTATAAATACAAGGAAGTAGTGATGCAAAAATATGCCAATGAGGCTTGGTATTGGATTAATGAAGGGGGCTATGGCATCAACGGTGCTCTTGGTGCTGCCACAATGCTAGAATCCAAGGACTGTTCTTCATTTACACATATAATATGCGCTTGTGGAACTGGAACTATGTTGGCTGGTTTAATAAGAGGATCCAATGAAAACCAAATGGTTATTGGAATTAGTGTTTTAAAAAATAATGCAGGGTTAAATGAAATGGTAACAGCCCTGCTCCCCCCAGAAAAGAGAGCATTTACAACAATACACGATTTTCATTTTGGTGGTTATGCTAAACACCCCAATGAGTTATTAAATTACATGAATCAAGTATTTAAAAGAGAAAAAATGCCTACCGATATTGTATATACTTCAAAACTCTTTTATGCAACAGAAGAATTAATTCGGCAAAACTATTTTAAACCCAATTCCAATGTACTTATAATACATAGTGGAGGATTACAAGGCAATAGAAGTTTAAAAGCAGAGACTTTAATTTATTAGCGCTAAAAAAATATATTTGTGCTGACTATGAAATGCTTCATTATATATTTAATCTGTTTATTTGGACTATTCAATTTTGCTTTTGCTCAAAAATCAACATTAACTCGTGCAAAAAAAACAACTGATAGTCAACTAATTTATATAAAGAATAAATTATTTAAAGAGTTATCTGCAAGTGATTATAAAAAATTTAAGGATTCCATTTTTACCCATACTAAAGATACACTCACCAGAATCGGAAAAAGAAAAGTTCAATTTTCCCCAGTAATTTTATTAGCAACGCAACCACCTATTCAGGACAATTGGGTTCCATCTACCTATGTATTTACCAATGCAAAAGGGAATCTTACTATACAATTGCCCAATACCAATACCAAACGATATAGTTTGTTTATTTACGATGGTAAACTACTGCTGCATAATATCACCAATTTGCAAGAAGATTATTGGATAATTGAGAAAAGTAATTTCTATCATAGTGGATGGTACAATTTTGAATTGTACTGCAATGGAGAACTATTAGAAAGAAATAAATTCCTTTTACAATAAGGATTCTATTCTCCTATTAGTTTGCAAGAAAAAACGATTTCAAAATGTTTCTTCACTCTATATTTTATCTCTTCCATATCAACCAATCTTCCTAACTCTTGAGCTAATGAAGCAACTTTTTTATTCTGTATTCCACAAGGAACAATATGATCAAAATAAGTAAGGTCTGTGTTTACATTAAAAGCAAATCCATGCATCGTAATCCATCTACTACATTTAATGCCCATAGCACATATTTTTCTTTCCTTCCCTTTAATATCTGCATCTAGCCAAACCCCTGTTTCTCCGGCACTTCTCTCCCCTTTTAAACCATAGTCGGCCATGGTTCTAATGATTACTTCTTCTAAAGACCTTAGGTACCAGCCCAAATCTGTCTTAAATCTTTCTAAGTCTAAAATTGGATATCCTACAAGTTGTTCTGGACCATGAAAGGTAATATCTCCACCCCGATTAATATGGAAATATTCAATACCCTTTTTAAGTCTTTCTTGTTCGCTAATCAAAACATGTTCTTCTTTTCCGTTTTTACCCAAAGTGTAAACAGGAGGATGTTCAACGAATAATAAATGATGTAAGGTTGGAATAGTGTCTGGTCCATTTAATTGTTGATTACCAAACTTAAAAGTCATTTTAATATCAGCGTTTGCCTTTAACAAAGCTTCTTGCTGATCCCAAACTTCTTTATAGCTCTTTCTCCCTAAATCTTTGAAAATGACTTCCTGCTGCATACCACAAAAATAAAGTTAATTTTGCGGCATGCAGATAGATACCGAATTAATTTCAGAAGAGCAGTCTGAAGCCTTGTATGAACGCAAGATTTTTACTGTAGACAAAGGCCAAGAACCCTTCCGAATAGACAAATGGGTTCAGATGCATATGGAAGGAGCTACTAGAAATAAAGTACAACAAGGTATTGAAGCAGGATTTCTAACGGTAAATGGTAAAACAGTTAAAAGCAATTACAAGATTAAACCAGGGGATGAGATCGTCTTAATGAGTTTGATCAATCCTGAACATACTATATTAAAGGAAGAACCCATCCCTTTAAATATTGTTTATGAAGATGATTTTTTAATGGTTATTAATAAACCACCTAATATGGTGGTTCATCCTGGTGTAGGAAATTTTAGTGGCACACTTTTAAACGGTGTTGCCTATTATTTAAGACAACAAAATCCTCAAGTAAACGAAGAAAGCTTACCCCGATTCGGTTTGGTTCATAGAATTGATAAAAATACCACAGGATTGATTGTATTGGCTAAAACAGGCGAAGCCGCAGCACATTTAGCAAAACAGTTTTTTAATCATACGGTCAATCGAAGATATGTTGCCTTAGTTTGGGGAAATGTTCAAGAAGAAGAAGGTACAATCAATGCACATATTGCTCGCCATAAACAACATAGAAAAATGTTTGATGCATATCCTGATGGTGAAACAGGAAAGCATGCTATTACCCATTACAAAGTACTTGAAAGATTCAATTATGTAACACTAGTTGAATGTAAATTAGAAACAGGACGTACGCACCAAATTCGTGTGCATATGAAACATATAGGTCATACTTTATTTAATGATATTGAATATGGTGGTGATAAGATTTTAAAAGGCACCATTTACGCTAGGTATAAACAATTTGTAGACAACTGTTTTGAAGCTTGTCCAAGATGTGCTTTGCATGCAAAAACATTGGGCTTTATACATCCTAATACTGGTAAAGAAATATTTTTCGAATCGCCCATTCCTGCTGATATGGAAGCAGCCATTGAAAAATGGAGGCAGTATAGCAAGGTTTAACATTTTGTTAGGACATTTTAACGAAAGTCAAGCATAATGATTTGATAAATAAATCATTGGGCTTACAATATATCAGCAGTATTGTGCAAATTTGTGCAGAGAGAAAATTTACATTACATGATTCGTGGAATTACGCTTGCCGTCTTTTTTGGATGTGGAATTGGTATTAATTCATTTGCTCAAATGGATATTCCGAAGGGTTGGCATTTACTTGATTTGGAAGCCAACCAAGTGTATGGAATAAGCTTAAATAAAGCCTACGATTTTTTAGCATTAAAAAACAAAAAACCTCAACCCGTTATTGTTGCCGTTTTAGACTCTGGTGTAGATACTACCCATGAAGATTTAAAAAAAGTATTATGGAGAAATCCAAAAGAGATCCCTGGTAATGGTATTGACGATGACAAAAATGGATATATAGACGATATTTTTGGATGGAATTTTTTAGGCGGCAAAGATGGAAGAAGCTTAAAAAAAGCGGGTGATGAAAGGGCCAGGGTTTTTCATAAATGGAAGAGCAGATACCAATCTTCGTTTATAGATACCAATTTGCTTTCTGGAACTGAAAAAGCACAATACCAAATGTGGACGAAAGCAGCTAAAGAACTCAATTTTAGCCAAGAAGAAATGATGGATTTGATGTTCATTGAAGTTACCGCTAAAGCCCTCAAAAGGCACGATAAAATATTAAGACAAGAAATGGGGGTTGAAGTATACAATTGTGAGAAACTAGAAAAATTTGAACCAATTACCAAAACAGCAAGAGATGCAAAATTGGGTTTTTTGACTGTTATGAAAATGCTACAAATTGATCCTGAAGAAAAAAACGCTGATGCATTAAAAGAATTGGAAGACTATATTGAAGGTAAGAAATCGGCTTTTGAATCAAAAGATATTGCACCTCCCAACTATAGAAGAGAAATTATTGGTGATGACTATGAAAATTTTTCCGATAAGTATTATGGCAACAATGATGTAATGGGCCCCGGTCCTACACATGGCACCCATGTATCAGGAATTATTGGTGCAATTAGAAATAACGGTGTTGGTGTAGACGGGGTTGCAGATCAAGTTAGCATCATGTCGCTTAGAATTGTTCCCGATGGAGATGAATACGATAAAGACATTGCATTGGCAATTCGTTATGCAGTAGATCATGGAGCCAAAATCATCAATATGAGTTTTGGAAAATCTTTTTCTCCGGAAAAAGCCTGGGTAGATAGTGCAGTTAAGTATGCGGAACAAAAAGATGTATTGATTCTTCATGCAGCAGGCAATGATGCGGAGAATCTTGACTCGGTAGATAATTTCCCTAATCCTTGGTTAACGCCTTGGAAAACTTATGCAAAAAACTTTATTACCGTTGGGGCAAGCAGTGACCCCAATTTAGGGCCGAGTATTGCAGCAGATTTCAGTAGCTATGGCCAACAACAAGTAGATGTTTTTGCACCTGGTGTGAAAATTTATTCAACTATTCCAGGAGGAAATAATTACGGTAATTTGAAAGGAACCAGTATGGCCACTCCCATTGTTGCAGGAATTGCTGCCATATTAAAATCGTATTTCCCCAACTTGTCTGCTGCAGAGCTAAAGAAAATAATAGAGCAATCGGTTTATAAACCATCCGATAATATCAACTGTATAAAACCTGGCCCTGACCAAGAAAAAGTACCATTTAGAACCTTATCGAGAACTGGTGGAATTGTAAACGCTTATGAAGCAGTAAAAATAGCTAATGAATTCAAGCAACCCGCTACCATAAAAACAAGTAATAATTCAAAAAAATAATTATGCCAAAGCCCCAATCTGGAGAATACCCTTCCTATTTTGAAGGATATATTAATCAAGTGGAACAGACAGATATACAAGAAGCAGTAAAGCAATTATCTCATCCTGTAACTTACTTTTTTTTAAATCTCCCCGATGAAAAAGGAGATTATGCCTATGCTGAAGGTAAATGGACATTAAAAGACCTGGTTCAACATATTATTGATACAGAAAGAATAATGCAATACCGATTATTGAGAATTGCCAGAAACGACAATACCCCTCTTCCTGGTTTTGATGAAAATAAGTATGCTCAACATGCAATGGCAAATGCAAGATCATTTGTTGCATTAAAAGAAGAATTTAAAGCACTTAGAAAATCTACTGATTTATTAATTACTTCTTTAACCGATGAACAGTTATTAAACTGTGGAATTGCAAGCGATAAAAAAGTAACGGCCAATGCAATTGCATTCATCATATTTGGACACTTATTACACCATAAGAAAATAATAGAAGAACGTTATTTATAATCATCAAATGTCTAATAAGAAAAGTCCCGACCACAAATAGTAGTCGGGACTTTTTATTTATTAAACTTGTTCTTTAAAAATTACTTAGTAGCATATAAATGAACAGCAACCTGAACATCTTTAGCAACATTACCAATACCATAATTGATTCCAAATAAAGTTCTATCCATTGCAAAGAAAGCTTCTGCAAATAACCCTTTTTCATCGGCACTGCGAATAGCTGCTTTAAAGCTTACAGGTAAGCTAGCTCCTTTTAAATTTAAGTCTCCAGTGATGGTTGCATTGTTATCGTCACTATAAACAACATTGGTGATTTTATAAGTTGCTTCACCATATTTTGCAACATCAAAAAAGTCGCCAGACTTTAAGTGACCTTCTAGTTTAGCACCAGCTGCATCTGTTACTTTGATATTTGCTAAATCAATAACAAACTCGCCACCAGTTACTTTACCAGCATTAACTTGAACAGATCCACTTTTAACAGTGAAATAACCTGTATGAAAGTCATTTTTCTTAGAACCTACCCAATCAATGCGACTCTTACCTGCTTCCACTTTGTAAGTGATTACATCTTTGGTACTAGTTACACCAGTAAAAGAATAAATGCCTGCTAAAAAAGCTGTGCTTAACAGCGCTAATGCCATTTTTTTCATGTTGTTTTTATTTAGAGTTTCAAAAATACAAAAATTAATGTTACAACAACAAATTTAACAAAAGGTTTAAATCTGCATCAGTGATTATCTTATCTTCGCAAAAATTGTTCCATATGAATCTTCATGAGTACCAGGCGAAAGAATTACTCAAAAAATACCAAGTTCCAGTACAGGAAGGTATAGCAGTTGATACAGTGATGGCAGCCGAAGAGGCTTATCGTCAAATAAAAACCCAAACTGGCAATAATTTTGCCGTAGTGAAAGCCCAAATACATGCCGGAGGACGAGGAAAAGGTAAAATAGTGGGTACAGAGCAAAGAGGTGTAGCAGTAGCCAAAAGCGCGGAAGATGTTACCAATATTGCCAAAAATATTTTAGGAGGCACTTTGGTAACCATCCAAACTGGCGAAGCAGGAAAGAAGGTTAGTAAGATTTTAGTTGCACAAGATGTATACTATTCAGGTCCTAACCCAGTAAAAGAATTCTACCTATCTATTTTATTAGATAGATCAAAGGGAATGAATGTAATTATGTACAGTACCGAGGGTGGAATGGATATTGAAGAAGTAGCACATAATACTCCAGAAAAAATATTTAAAGAGTGGGTTCACCCAGGGGGAGCATTACAAGGATTTCAGGCAAGAAAAATTGCATTTAATTTAGGATTAAGTGGAGAAGCTTTCAAAAACTGTGTAAAATTTGTAACGAATTTATACAATGCCTATGTAGGCTTGGATTGTGGAATGCTGGAGATTAATCCATTATTCAAAACCAGCGATGAAAAGATTATTGCGGTTGATTGCAAAATGAATATTGATGACAATGCTTTAATGCGTCATGCGGATGTTGCAGCTTTAAGAGATGTAACAGAAGAAGACCCTACAGAAGTAGAAGCTGGTCAATACAATTTAAACTTTGTAAAACTAGATGGTAACGTTGGGTGCATGGTGAATGGTGCAGGTCTAGCGATGGCTACCATGGATATGATTAAATTGAGTGGTGGAGAACCAGCTAATTTCTTAGATGTAGGCGGTACTGCCAATGCTCAAACTGTTGAAGCTGGGTTCCGAATCATTATGAAAGATCCAAATGTAAAAGCAATATTGATCAATATTTTTGGTGGTATTGTTCGTTGTGATCGTGTAGCAGCTGGAGTGATTGAAGCTTATAACAAGTTAGGCAATATCAACATTCCAATCATCGTAAGATTACAGGGAACCAACGCAGTTGAAGCAAAGAAATTAATTGACGAAAGTGGATTAAAAGTTCAATCTGCTATTCAATTAAGCGAAGCTGCAGCATTGGTTAAGCAAGCTGTTGCCTAGTATAAACTTGACCTTTTTAAAAGCCATTAGAAAATTTCATCCATTTCTAATGGCTTTTTTTATTGATTGATTACTTCAAGCCATTTTACTTCTGTTATAGCACTAACAGTATACATCAGTCCTGTTTTCAGTTCAATACAAGTGTATCGTTTTCTGCGGAGTTCCCCTTTTCTAAATACTTTTCCATTAGATAACCTAAAAAGTGCCCCTTCGGGCAAATCGGCAATAAAACATACCCCTTCTTTTTTACCAGTATTATATTTTCTTAAGACCATCAACAACTCTGTCTCTCCATTGGCGGTTGCTGCGGGGGAAATAATTGATTTCTGTAAGGCCGAAACAATTTCATTTGGGAATACCCCAAACCCAACAAAGTCAATTAATAATTTACTATAAATAGCTTTCCATTCTTTTCCATGGGGCTCTACCCTATTTTGATACTGTTCAAATGTGAGTAAGTGAGCCAACTCGTGCAACAGCGTAATTAAAAATTCATAAACATTTAAATTCCCATTTACACTAATGCGATGATTATTGCCTTGATGAGCATGCCGGTAATCGCCCAAAACTGATTTTCTGCTTTTGGCAACAGTTAAATGTACTTTGTATTGATAAAGGTATTTTACAACATAGTCAAAACTTCCTGCTGGTAGAAACCTAGCCAACTCGTGCAATGGATGCTCAATTGCTGCCATCTTTTTTAGTAGGTTTTAGTTTCATGGCCATTTTTACTTCTAACCAAGTATATAAAATATACAAACCCATACTTAAAAATATTCCATTTACACTTTGGGCTTCTCCTACATTATAGAGATAAATAAATGCTGCTGTACCCAATACAAAAAGCTTTAAAACCACAGATCCCATTACACTCCTTACCATTGCATGTGGATTGGTATTGTTTACCGATCTAATTTGAGACCGTATACTCAGGCTGCAAATAAGAAATAACAATGTATTTGCACCAGCTACCATAATCGGATCTATCTGTTTCTGTTTTAATGCATCACTAAATAGAAAACAGATGGCATTTACAAGGCCAAATAAAACAATTAAGGGAATATACAATTGTTGAAACTTGCTTTTCATGAATACCATTTAATCGTTAGATGCTTCCACTTTAGGTAAAGCCAAAGGAACAGTGTCTAAGGTTGCGGGTTTATCTCCTGCTAATACCTTTTTGATCCCTTCTAAATATTGTTCTTTGTACCTGATTTCATTTTCCAATGAATCTGTTCGAATTTTTAATAATTGTAAGGCAGTTCTACTTTCCTTAGTTCCGTATCCTGGTATATAATATTTCAAAGGCGAAAAAGCAATTAAAGCGATGGTAAAACCTACTAATAAAACAAATACAGTGCTTAAGCCAATGTAAACACTTAATCTTGATAATCGGAATGCGACCATCTCTTCATAAGTGTCGTCATTCATAATTACCAACCGATAAGTGTTCCTTAATCGTTTGAATGTATTTCCTGTATTTATTTTCTCCATATTATAAAAACTGGTTAAAGGTAAGGATTGGTTCGGTTTTATATCTGTATGGTGCAGAAATAACTGTATTTTTAATGGATTTTATGCGCCAATTTCTAAAATATACCAAAGAGGGCCTTTTAGGCTTTTTTCTACTTAGTAGTTCCTTTTTAAGTGCACAACCCAACACTTCTATTGAACTAACTAAACCTGAAAAATATCAAAGCCGGTTATTACCTGCAGAAAAATCAGGTAATAAGAAGTTCACTATCCCAAAAAGAATATATAATAATACAGTAAGCCATTACAATTATTATTATAACGCTTCTGTTAAATTAAGTGATATCATTTTGGCAGCTAAAAGCCAACATAAAGATGATTATACCCAACTATTGTCTTTTTACAATTACTCTTTAAATGAAACTGCCAAAGGCCAAATAGATAGTGTTATTTACAAATGTACAGCCGGAATTTTATTGCACGATTTAAGAAGTGACTGGGTAGACCAATTGTACTTATTGATGGGGAATGCTTATATGCACCGAAAAGATTTTGATTCTGCAGCCCTGGTCTTTAATTATATCAATTATGCATTTGCCACAAAAGATGATGGTTATGATTTACCTATTGGAAGTAATATAAGTAGCAAGGGAGGAACGTTTTCTGTTAGCACCGATGAGAAAAGAAATTTTTGGAGAAAAATAAGTTCTCCTAAACCTGCAAGAAATGAAAGCTTTTTATATCAGTCTCGCAATTTTATTGAACAAGAAAAGCTTTCAGAAGCAGAAGCCTTATTACAAATCTTAGCTGCAGATAAATTTTTCCCAGAAAGATTAAAAAACACTTGGAGCGAGTACAATGCATATTTGCTTTACAATGAAAAACAATATGACAGTGCAGCTTATTATTTATCAAAAGCTTTACCAAACGCCCAATCAAAATTAGAAACTGCAAGATGGGAATATTTGATTGCCCAAATGTACGCTCTATCGAAGCAAGATTCGCTATCGGTGGTTTGGTTTGAAAAAGCCATTAATCATACTACTGACCCGCTAATGGATGTTTATGCAAGATTGAATATTGTTTCATTGTCTTCCGACAAAAAAGAAAATGCAGCCAATTATCATTTGTCTCAGCTATTGGCGATGGCTAAAAAAGAAAAATACCAAGGATACAGAGACCTTATCTATTATGCTGCTGCTGAATTGGAGATAAAACAAACCAATTTGAAAAATGCAGAGAACTGGTTAAATAAAAGTATCAGCTTTAGCGAAGGAAATAATTCACAAAAAACAAAATCCTATTTTCTTTTAGCAGAAACGCTGTATAAAAATAAAAAATACATTCCTGCCTCAGCTGCATACGACAGCTTAACTGTAAGTTTACTCAATCAAATTGATGCAAATAAAGTCAATCAAAAAAAAGATCCTTTAAAAAGAATAGCTATTGCTTTAAAAGCTGTTAACAGAGAAGATAGTCTTCAAAAAATTGCATTGCTTCCCGAAGCGGAAAGAGATGCATTATTAAAAGTGTTATTAAAAAAATTAAGAAAAGAAAAAGGCTTAAAAGAGTCAGATGCAGAAACCAGCTTTGGATCAAGTGGAACCATTGCTGGACCATCCAATTTATTTGCTCCCCCTGCTAACAATATTGGATTTTATTTCACTAATAGTTCTTTAAAAACAAAAGGGCTTTCCGATTTTAAAGCAAAATGGGGCAATAGGCCCAATATTGATAACTGGAGGAGGCAATCTGCAATAGATAGAAATGTGGGTGCAATTGCAATAGAAAACGATCAAAAGATCAACAGCACCAAAGCGGTTCAAAATACGGTCTTGAGTTTAGAAACTTTGAAAGATAGTATACCATTTACGCTAGAAAAATTGGCTATTTCAAATGATAGTATTTTCAACGCACTTATTTTAACAGCTGGAATATTTCAATATCAACTCAGAGATGTTTTAGCAGCTACAGAAGTGTATGAAGAAATTTCAAGACGTTTTAGCGAAAGTAGTGGTTTAGAAGAAGTTTGGTTTCAATTACACAATTGTTACAGAAATCAAAATCAATTTAATAAAGCAGATTCAGTAAAGAAATTGTTGAATGCTTTTTATCCGAAGGGTAAAAACAATCAACTGCTTCAGTCTGGAATTGATTTAAAGCCAGCAATTACGAATCAACTATACGCAAATATTTACAACCAATTTATTGAGGGTAAATTCGAAGAAGCTATTGCCAATAAAAAGAAAGCCGATTTACAACTCGGTAATTCTTATTGGACCCCACAATTACTTTACATAGAATCTGTCTATTATATAAAACAAAAGCAAGACAGTATTGCAAAGAACAGGTTGAACGAAATAAATCGACTCTTCCCTACCAGTCCTATTGCAGAAAAAGCAAAGACAATGCTGGATGTATTGGGAAAAAGAGCTGAAATAGAAGCTTATTTGACCAATTTAACGGTAGAAAGACCTATTGAAGAGGTGGAAAGAAAAATAGATTTAAATACCACCGATGCACAAGATATACCGGTTGTTTCCAAAGCCCCTACCATAGTAAAAGTTCCAGAAAAAGTTGTACCAAATGTACCCATAACTGCTGCACCTATAACTAAAATAACTGCTCCAGAGACCTATGAATTCATTGCATCAGACTCTCAATATGTTGCCATTGCCTTATATAAAGTTGACCCCATTTTTGTAAGTGAAGCTAGAAATGCATTTAACCGATTCAACCAAGAAAGATATTATGGACAAAAACTCCCTATCAATATAATTAGGGTGAATGAAACGGAACAAATATTATTAATGGGTCCATTTATGAATGCTGCGGAAGCAAGTACTTATATCGACAAGAATAAGTCTTTAGCCGCATCTAGAATTATGCCTTGGCTAACGCCAGATAAATACAGCTTTAGTATTATTAGCCCTAAAAACTTAGTCCTTTTAAGGAAAAAAGGAGAAACAACTACTTATTGGCAATTGGTAAGGAGTCTGTTCCCCGATAAGTATTAATTTTACCGTTACAAAACAGTGCATTGACAATGAGTAAACCGGTTCGAATTTTTTGGCGTATATTTTTTGGAGGCTTTGCCTTTGTAATCATTTTGTTGGCTATGCTCAATTTTGGATGGATAGGGAGTATGCCTGATTTAGACGACATTGAAAACCCGTCTGCTTCTTTGGCTTCTCAGGTATATGCAGAAGACGGCACATTAATGGGTAAATATTATATTGAAGACCGAATTAATGTTCAATACAAAGATATTAGCAAGCATATTGTTGAAGCATTAATTGCTACGGAAGACGAGCGTTTTTATGAGCACAGTGGTATTGATGCAAGGTCATTAGGTAGAGCCATCTTCTATTTAGGAAGTGAAGGGGGAGCTAGTACCATCACTATGCAAACAGCCAAAAATCTATTTACAGAGAATTGGAGTACAAAGAATTTTATTTTAAGAGCACTACAAAAAATTAAAGAAGGAATTATTGCTGTTAAACTTGAAAGGAATTTTACCAAAGAAGAAATCATTACGTTGTATTTAAATACAGTTGCATACAGCGACAATGTATATGGGATAAGAAATGCATCTAAAACTTTTTTTCAAAAAGAGCCTGATCGTGTGAATGTAGAAGAAGCAGCTGTGTTGATTGGAATGCTGAAAGGTGCAACACTTTACAATCCAAGAAGGAATCCGAAATTATCTTTAGACAGAAGAAATACCGTTTTAAGCCAAATGGTTAGAAATAACTATTTAGACGCGCAACAAGCAGAAATTTTGAAACGTCAACCCATAGAGTTGAATTATAAAAAATTAGATGAGACTACTGGATTAGGCCCTTATTTTAGAATGATTCTTGGAGAGGAAATGAAAAAATGGTGTAAAGAAAACACTAAAAATAATGGAGACCAATACGACTTATATAGAGACGGTTTAAAAATTTATACTACCATCAATCCTAGAATGCAACTCTATGCAGAAGAAGCAGTTGCAAAGCATATGAGTTATATGCAAAAGCTCTTCAATACGCAGGAAAATATTAGAACTGGTAGCATTTGGAAAGGATTTGAAGCCAATTTAGATCAAGCAATCAAACAAACAGACCGTTGGAAAAATTTAAAAAGAGAAGGTTTAACTGACGAAGAAAACTTGCGTACTTTCTACCAGAAAGTTCCCATGCGCGTATTTGCTTGGAACAATAATAGAGGAATAGATACCACTATGACTCCTTTTGATTCAATTAAATACCATAAACAAATGTTGCAAGCAGGTTTTATGGTAATGGATCCATTAAATGGTCAAATAAAAGCATGGGTGGGTGGTATCGATTTTAAAACATTTAAATACGATCACGCAAATATCAATACAAAAAGACAAGTGGGTAGTACTATTAAACCCTTGTTATACAGCCTTGCTATTGAAGAAGCAGGATTGAACCCCAACTCACCCGTTCAAGATATTCAACAAAATTTTGGACAGTATGGATTGGTGCCAGCCACTTCTAAAACCTGTACTGGCGCAACTATCCCAATGGCCATTGCGTTGGCAAAATCTAGAAACTGTGCTTCTGCTTATATCATGAAGCAATTAGACAATACTGCTAATAACGGTGCGAAAAGATTTGTTGAATTCTTAGAGAAATGTGAGCTAAAAACTAAGATTGATCCTTATCCATCAATTGCTTTAGGTGCTTGTGAAATTTCTTTATTTGAAATGATGCAAGCATACAGCATGTTCCCGGGAAGAGGCTTTAACGCAAAGCCCATGTATATTACCAGAATTGAAGATAGAAATGGAAATGTACTAGCCACTTTTACTCCTCAAAGAAAAGAAGTGATTAATGATGTTACTGCCTACTCAGTTATTAAAATGATGCAAGGGGTATTAACGAATGGAACAGGTGCTGGAATTTGGGGATATGGTATTCCTGGGGGATTACAAGTTGCTGGAAAAACTGGAACCACCAACAACAACAGTGACGCATGGTTTATGGGGTATACCCCGCAATACCTTGCTGGAGGTTGGGTTGGATGCGACGATCGTTTTATTCGCTTTAATAGTAAGAATGGAGAAGGCGGAAGAGCGGCCATGCCAATTTGGGCCTATTTCTTTAATAAAGCTGCTGCCGATCCAAATTGTGGCATTGATACTAAAATGAGCTTTATTAAACCAGAAGTAATGAGCAATGATATTATCATTGATTATATCAATGGAACTAATCCAGTTTTAGGGGGTGAAGGAGAAGATATGGGAACAGGTACTTCAGAAGACTATGAGATTCCTAAAAATATTAAACCAGAAGAATTGGGCGCGGAGTCAGATATTATCATAGAGAATAAAAAGCCTGCAACTCCACCAGCAGTGCCTGCGAATAACACCAATAAACCAGCAGACAAACCCAAAGCAGTTCTTCCACCACCAGTTAAAAAGCC
This sequence comes from Synechococcus sp. UW140, assembly GCA_943371295.1. Taxonomy (GTDB): domain Bacteria; phylum Bacteroidota; class Bacteroidia; order Chitinophagales; family Chitinophagaceae; genus Sediminibacterium. The sequence continues at coordinate 26,886 of CALRUG020000016.1, forward strand.
TGGTGGCAATAAATAATTATTGATTCAATTTAATTAAACCAAAAGCGCCATTCAATCCCTTTGAGGATTGAAAAATGCATTCAATTATAGACATGCCATATTGGCCATAGAGTAATGCAATATTATCGTGACGTTCTTGTAAACTATTGCCTGGAAATAAATTTTCCTTCAACACTTGTATCTGATGATCAGCTGTTGCAAATTTTCTTCTTTCTGCTCTTCTGATTTTCACTTCCAATGCTTTTATTTTCTTAAGTGCATTGGCCTCTAATGCATTTATATGCTCACTTAATGAAGCGTCCACTAATCCTGCTTTTTGTTTTAGCTTCAAATAAAATGCAGTTAATTCTTCTAATTCGAATGAAATTGATAACTCATTTTTAGAATGATTGGCCACATAGGCTGTCACTAATTGATGGGTGGGTAAAAACAATGCTTCGTCTGTTAAGCCCACAGCTGTTTGCTTTGAGACCATTTTTGCTGAAAGTATTGCGAAGGAATTCCGAAGCAATAAAAGAGGATAAGCAACACCAGCAGCTTCAAATACTTTTTTTAATTCAAGCCAATAAGCCAGCTCCCCTCCTCCTCCAATAAAAACAATATTAGGTAGAATAGATTCCTGAAAAGCACCTCTTAAAATCACATTCGGACTAAATCGTTCAGGGAAAGATTGAAGCTCTTGTAATATTTCATCCTTGGTAAATTGTATATTTAAAGCAGCTACTTCATACATCCCATTATTGAATTCAATTCTTTCTCGCTTATCATCCATTAAGTAAAACAAATTGATGGGTCTTCCTGCAGCTTGTACTTTATAATTTTCTTGTAATTGGGTTATGGTATTGGCCACCATTTTTTCAGAAAACTGTTGGGTTAATTCTTTCTCAATTACAGGCGCAAACAAAGCTTTTAATCGAGCATTATCTGGAATCACTACAATCAACCCATAGTTACCAAACAGTGCGTTAACCAGCTCTAATGTAGCTTGTTGAATGGTTTTCCCAATGGTATAACAGGTAGCAAATAATTGGGTCAATTCATTCCCAAAAGGTAATACCCCTATTTGTCCGGATATTAAATGAATCAAAGTAACAAAAGCTTTATCTACTTTCATTCTACCAACCGCTCCTGTTTGTGGGGTATTCCAAACCAATTTTTCAGTTCCAATATGTACAAATCCCAATTCATCTAAATCGGCATCTTCACTCCCCATGTAATAAACGGGAATAAACTTTTTCTCTGGAAATTCAGCAGAAAGCTCTTCTGCTAATTTAATGGTATGAATGATTTTGTAAATAAAATAAAGTGGACCAGTAAATATATTGGGTTGATGCGCGGTTGTAATGGTATACGCATTTGATAATTGCAGTGCTTGGATATTTTGCTGAACTTTTTCAGAAAGCGGAATGCCTTTGTATTGCAAATTCAATTCTTCCACCAGTACTTTTCTATTCACCGGATGAAGATCTCTTGCCTGCATGGCAGATTGAACACCATTCAAGTTAGTGTTGTGTAAATAGAATGGCTTCAGATTTTCGTGTTGCTGCAGGTAATCCTGTACAATCTTAGAAAAATATCCTGTTTTTTCGTATGGCAAATACTGGGTGCTACAATCCATATAGAATGTAAAAATACAACATCATTGATTTAAATAAGTCTTATATTATTTAAGCAGAAACTAATAAAATCTGTTTGGATTAAATGGTGTGATATCCATGCTCAATGAGCTTCCGGCTATAATCTCTGAAACCAGCTTACCTGTGCCTGCCCCTAAGCTTAAACCCACCATTGCATGCCCAGTGGCCATAACCAAATTATCCCACTGTTTGGCTCTACCAATATAGGGAAGTCCATCGGCCGAGCAAGGTCTATATCCATACCATATCTTTTCACTCGGCGGCATTTCAATATCAAATTGGGTATACACCGTTTTAACTGCATCAATAATTCCCTGAACCCTATTCATTCTAGGAGGGGTTTTTGTTGAAGTAATTTCCATCGTACCACCGAACCTGATTTTATTACCATCCATAGGCGTTAAAGCTACTCTACCCTCTACCAATACGCTGGGATGATTGATCTGATAAGGGGAATTTTCTAACGTAATAGAATAGCCTCTGCCAGGCATCAACAATAGATCCAAATTCAGTTTTGCTGCCAATTCTCTGCTCCATGAGCCAGAAGATAAAACCACTTCATCTGTTGGATATTGTGCATGGATTGTTTTTACTGCAGTGATCTTTTTGCCTTGTTTTTCAAAGCCAATAACTTCTTCTCCTTTTACCAGTTTTACTCCTTTTTGTTCCAATTGTTCTAGCAGTTGTTGCATCAATTTATTTGGATACAAATGGGCGTCGCATTTAAAAAATATTGCACCTAATGCATCTATATGCGTTTGTGGCTCTAGTGCTTGTAATTGGTCTTGAGAAAGCATTACAGTGTCTAATAATCCCAAATCATGGGCGCGATCACTTAATGCTTTACACTTGTCTCCTCCTATATCTGTTTTAAAAATTTCCAATAACCCTTTGTGTTCATAAGAAAAATCAAATGCAGTTGATTGATCCCATTGTTCATACCAATATTGACTCAGTAATGCAATATCCCTTAAAGGAATAGCCGCATTTTCAACATGTTTTTCCGTAGCAACCTGTATGAATTTCCATCCCCATTTAATTAAATGAATATCCAATCTGGGTTGAACGTAAAAAGGACTTTTAGCATTCCACATCCACTTTAATCCTTGGGTAACAATTCCTGGGGTAGCCAAGGGTACAAAATGACTGGGGCAAACATATCCTGCATTGCCATAAGAGCAATTATTGAGCATATCCGTTTTATCTATTACCGTTACCTCATGACCAGCATTACTTAAAAACCAAGCGCTACTGAGTCCAATGATTCCGCCTCCTATGATGGTTATTTTCATTTAATTATACCGTTATTTTGATGATAGCTTATTATCTTTAAGCTAATAATTATGGAAACTTACGGAAAAATTCTACTCATTGCGATGCCTGCTTTTTTGGTATTAATATTACTTGAAAAATGGTGGGGGATTCGAAAAGGAAATGACACGATTAGAACCATGGATATGGTATCTAGTTTAACATCTGGTATAACCAACTCAACCAAAGATGTGTTGGGCTTAAGTATTGCTGTATTAAGTTATGATTGGATGGTAAACCATTGGGCCATCTTTCAAATTGAAGCTTCCATTTTACTGTATACCATTGCTTTTATTGCTTTAGATCTTACTGGATATTTAGTTCATCGAATTGATCATGAGTTTAATTTTTTCTGGAATGCGCATATTATACACCACAGCAGCGAAGACTTTAATCTTGCATGTGCATTGCGTCAGAGCATTTCCACCTTTGTGCGCTTATTTACCATTTTTCTTTTGCCAGCAGCACTTTTAGGTGTTCCAACTCAAGTAATTGCAGTTGTTGCGCCCTTACACTTGTTTGCACAATTTTGGTATCATACCCAACATATCAACAGAATGGGATGGTTAGAGAAAATTATTGTTACACCTTCGCATCACAGGGTTCACCATGCAATCAATCCAGAATATCTTGATAAGAATTATGGACAGATTTTTATTTTCTGGGATAAATGGTTTGGTACTTATCAGGAAGAATTACCCGATGTACAACCTGTTTATGGTATTACAAGACCGGTTAGAACTTGGAATCCAATCAAAATCAATTTCATGCATTTATGGCTACTCATTCAAGATGCTTGGCGGGCAAATAGCCTAAAAGATAAGTTACGCATTTGGTTTATGCCCACCGGATGGAGACCCGCTGATGTTGCAGCAAAATACCCAGTGTTTAAGATTGAAGACCCTTACCATTTTGAGAAATACGAAACAAAAGCTGGTCCATTCTTTACAATATGGGTTTGGATTCAACTAGGTTTACTACTCCTTTTCATTAGTTATTTATTCGGAAATATTGCGACTATTGGAAGCCCGGGAATGTTCTATTATGGTTTTTTCATTTATGTGTTCGTGTATGCATTCACAGAATTAATGGATGGTAATCCAAATGCATGGGGATGGGAACTATTGAAGTTTGTCTTGGGAGTTTATTTTTTAATAACCACCAATGGATGGTTTGGACTTGGCTCAATCATTCCTTCGATGCCCTATATTATTGGGGCTTACCTCATGTTGTCTTTTTCACTAACCATTTACTTTAGAAAAGAGAATAATCGCTTTTCAATTGCAAGTACTTAATGTACTATTTCATATCACTCGCAGTAAAACTAAGTGGCAATAATAAAGCGGCATTGTCGATTATATAAACCCTTCCCTCCATTCCACTTAATATTAACTTGATGGGTTGATTTTGTCGCAAAGTTTGCTCTAATAAACTTTGTCTGCAAATGCCACAAGGGCTAACTGGGTTCTTGCTTTCTCCATTTAAGTTATGATAGCTAATAGCGATTGTTTTAATTGCAACTCCATTGTATACAGATGAAACAGCCGATAATAAAACTCTCTCTGCACAAATACCTACAGGGTAACTTGCATTTTCTTGATTGGTCCCTTCAATCGTTTCTCCATTATTGAGCATTGCAACTGCACCAACTTTAAATTGAGAATAAGGGGCATATGCTTTTGAAGTGGCCGTTCTTGCCATTTGTAATAATGCAGCATCTTCGCTAGAAAGCGTAGATGCATCTTCTATCAATTGGTATTGGAATATTATTTCTTTCATTCAGATTATTGAATCACTTTAAATAGCCTATCCCATCTTGGACCCTTGTTCCAACTAAACCAAATTAGAGAAGCTTTTCCTACGATATGTGTTTCGGGCACAAATCCCCAGAAGCGGCTGTCTTGACTTCTATGACGATTATCACCCATCATCCAATAATAATTGTATTTGGGTGTATAGCTATTCGTTGGTTTTCCATTAATGATAAATTGACCATCTCGCTCCTCCAAAACATTTTGCTCATAAACGCTAATCAACCTGCGATACAATGAAATATTATTCGGGGTTAAGCTAATGGCTTTGCCTTTTTGCGGAATAGTTAGTGGACCATAATTATCTAGTGTCCAAGGAAAATTTGCTTCATCATTTGGAAAGAACATACCTACATTGGTATCCACATACTTGGTTAAAGAAAT
>CALRUG020000017.1:0-31841 GCA_943371295.1 Synechococcus sp. UW140
AATGCTGTAATGGATACGACTCGTTTTCATCAATGGAAAAGAGATTTTGATTCATTGCTTGCCATTAATAAAGTACCTCAATTCAACTCTGTCCGTTTTTCAAATGATCATACAGAGGGATTAAGATTGGGTAGACCTACTCCGTACGCGCATGTGGCCGATAATGATTATGCAGTTGGAATGTTTGTAGAATACTTGAGTAAGAGTCCTATATGGAAAGAGACGGCCATATTTATTGTTGAAGATGACGCACAAAACGGAGCAGACCATGTAGATGCGCATAGAAGTATTGCATTTGTTGCAGGCGGGTTTGTGAAACGCGGGTTTGTAGATCATACCATGTATTCAACTTCATCAGCGCTACGAACAATGGAATTGATTTTGGGTATTCCTCCAATGAGCCAATACGATGCTGCTGCAACACCTATGTGGCGTTGTTTTACTTCAACACCAAACTTAAGCTCATTCAAGGCATTGATGCCCAATATCAATTTAAAAGACAAGAATACGGCTATGAATGAATGGCAACGTAAGTCTGAATTATTTAATTTGGCAAAAGAAGATGCAGTTCCAGATTTAGAGTTTAATAAAGTTCTATGGCATGGGTTAAAGGGGGATCATATTCCTTTTCCTGGGCCTAAGAGAGCTGCTTTTTATAAACCAATTGAAAAAGCAGATAAAGACTAGTCAACAATTTGGGCCTTGAGTCCTTATATATTCATGCGTCATTTTTCCATTGAAGAAATAAAAACCTGGGATAGGTTTTATAGAGCCAATTTTATCAACTGTTTAACTGGGTTTAAGCCTGTTAGTTTAGTCGGTTCTATCAGTAGTTCAGGTATTCCCAATTTATCTGTGGTAAGTAGTATTGTCCATCTAGGTGCAGATCCTGCGTTGATAGGGTACATTAATCGACCTATTGCTGCAGCTCCAGATACCATTACGAATATTGAACAGACCAACTGTTATACGATTAACCATATTCAAGAGCAATTCTTGCAAAAAGCTCACCAGTGTAGTGCTAAATATTTACCTGAAGTAAATGAGTTTGATGAAGTGGGATTAACAGCATATTATGAAGAAGGTATAGTGGCTCCTTTTGTAAAAGAAGCGGTGATAAGATATGAAATGGAATTAGTAGAAATTGCTCCAATCAAATACAATCATACTTTTTTTGTAATTGGTCAATTAAAATCTGTCTTTTTAGAAGAATCTATTCTTGCGTCAGATGGATTTTTAGATCTTGCTTCTGCTGGTTCGTTGGTTTCATTAGGTCTTGATGGATACGCCAAAGCAACAATGATTACAAGGCTTCCTTATGCAAAGCCATTGTAAACAGTGAAAACATATTTGGATCTTGTGGTAGCTGAATCAGCTGCTTAAATTGCATGCCTACTTTTTCTAGAACTCGTATAGAAGCTAGATTATCTGGTTTAGTTATGCCTGCTAATTCAACTAATTGCAGTGATTCAGTAGCGTATTTTACTACCGCTTTGCCAGCTTCTGTTGCAAAACCTTTACCCTCATATTTAGGGAGAAAGGCAAATCCTAAATCTGGTATTGTTAGTCCTTCTCTTTTTACTATCCCACAAATCCCAATTGATTCGTTTTCGTTTTTTGTCGATACTAAAAAGAGTCCAAATCCATTTATATTATAGCTGTTAATGATATTGTTGGCAATGTAATTACTTGCGGCAGTTTTGTCATTAATATTTCTATTTCCAATATTTTTAATCCATGTATCGGTATTCATCAATTGCATCATAAACCCTGCGTCTATAATGGTTAATGCCCTTATTCTTACTCTTTCTGTTTCTATATTTAAACGCATCATCTACCGCTGGTAATTACAATTTTAGTTACAATATTTTCATTTCCTTTTCCATCTCTCGCTAGTACTAAATATATGCCTGATGCAATTTTATTGCCTAGATAGTCCCTTCCATTCCAAACTGCCTGACCTCCTAAACTTCTAGTTTGATAAACCAATCTGCCATTTAATTCAGTGATTTTTATTAAAGTATTTTCAGTTAAACCTCTGATGGCGATTTGTCCATTATACTGAGGCGGAACGGGATTGGGGAAAACGAGTATATTGTTTTTTTCCTCGCTCGCTTCTGTAGCCAATCCTCTGTAACTACAAATCCCATTAAAAGTTGCAAAATATACTTCTCCTGTTATTGGATCTATGCCAATTTTTTTAATATCATTACTCAATAAAGGGCTATTGGCAACAGTGAAATGATGAATGATTTTTTTTGCATCTGCACTTATTAGCCAAACTCCATTTTGGGTCCCAATCCATTTTTGATTAGCGCCATCAAGGGCCATACATTGTATTTGTTCTCCCTTAAAAAGAAATCCTGCAAATTGATCTTGTTGTATAATAGGAAGGGTTGCTTCACAACTTCCCAATGCATTGTCACTGCAATAAATGATACCAATTCCGTCATCGGTTCCCACCCATATGCTATTGTCTTTGTCTTTTAAAATACTTAAAACATTGTTTGAAGGAAGGTTCCCATTCCCAACCCCTTGTTGAAATAACTTCCATTGATCATCTCCAGATGTTTCAATATTATTTCCAAATTTATAATAAATGAGCCCATTCCCTTTTGGACTTTGAATCCAAAGTTGATTAAAATTGTCTGCTATTATTTGTCCAACTGCATTTTCTGTTAGATTGAATGGTATGGTAAATCCGAACCATTTATCATCAACTGTTTTTAGTTTTAGCGCTTGTGGAGCTCCATAATTACTAATCCATAGGTTCTTTTTATTGTCAAGGGCTAATCCACTCACTCTATAACTTCCTGGATCTCCAATTGCAGCTTGCAATGAACTGTTTTTTTGTTTGAAAATCTGCAACTGATCATTGTTTTGTTTTATTAGCCCGCCCCCATAACTTCCTGACCAAATTGTTCCATCAGATGGATCAACAGTTAAGGTAATTATGTCAAGTACAGAGTCTAATAATGGGGTGTTAAAAGCCCCTTTGTTGGTCCAAATGCCTTCTTTGAATTGAAGGATGCCTTCTCTATTAAATTGATAATTCCAAGCAGTGTTAACCGAACCTACTGCCTGAAATAATGTTTGATTGTAAAATGCAAATTCCCCATTCGAAATGCCTTGTGGTCCATTGGGTATGAATCTTTCTGTGGTATTTCCAAATGAAGCTAATCCTCCAAATTGATCAGCAACCCAAATAAGGGAGTTATTAATGAGTGCCGATGAGGGAAAAGAAATGATTCCAGGAGCTGAAATGGTTTTTTCAATAATTCCATTAGGGTTTAGCACAATCACTTTAGAATTACCAGTTGTGGTTCTTAAACAAACGGTTATTTTATTTTCACTAATTCCAGTATAAGTGATTTTCCAATTTGGTTCTTGAAAAAGCAATTTCCATTGGCTATTTTCCTGCACAAAAACACTATCGTTTTTTGAAATGATTAATTGGTTGTTAAAGAATCCAATAAATGAAACAGCACCTGTAGAAGGGCCTATCATATTCTCCCAGTTTAGATAATTGGCCGGATCTAAACCTGTTTTTGCAATTCTTTTTATTCCTTCATCTGAAGCTGCAAAGTAGAATTGGTTGTTTTCTGTAAATGCATTAATGCTTATTTGTCTTCCTGCATTTCCGATTATCCAAGTATCTTTTATTTCATATTTATTTAAGTTCACTAATACAATTCCTAAACCTGTTGATAAGTAAGCTGTTCCCATTGAAGTATAAATACTATGAATGGTTTTATTTCCGCTGATGGTACTTCTTTGAATATCACTTAGATTTTTTGTATTACTGCCTTTTAAAAAATCAAGATTGCTGTTTTTGTATGCTATAATTAGCTGCTCATTTTGCGAATCCCAACCAATTTGTTGAATGCCAATATCGCTTAGGCCATTTATTTTATGGTATCGACTAATTTCTTGGTTTGCATCAATGGAAAATACTGCATCATTGGTAGCAGCATAGATAAAGTCTCCTTTGATTACTTGAAAAGTTTTTTGATAGTTCAGGTGCTCTCTCCAGTTTCCTAAAGGGACCGGTTGTTTTTGTGCATACAAAAAGGATATACATGATAAGCAAAATAGAAGAAATGCTATGTATAATTTCTTGAGCATGGTAAATAAATATAAACTATCTATTCATAAATATTTACAATGCCTTGCTTTATGGCAAAAAGCACCAAACCAACCCTAGTTTTTATATCTAATTTCTTGAATAAGTTGTCTCTATAGTTGTCAATGGTTCTTACACTTACGCACATTTCGTCTCCAATTTCTTTATACGACTTATCTGCGCATAGAAGTTGTAAAAAATGTGCTTCTTGTTCAGATATATTTAAGAGTAAAGCAGTTTGTTTTCCTTCATCTTCTTCATTTGAAACATAATTAATGAGCTTATCTCTTACTAATTCATTCACATAAAACTCATTTCTTTGGATAGATTCCATTGCCTCTTTAAATACATGCGGCTTGCTGTCTTTGATGATATAGCCCTTCACTCCGTTTCTGAGCATTCTAATAATGGCCATATCATTAGACAACATGCTTAATACCAACACTTTTACTGTGGGTAAGTGCTTTCTAATCCAGGCAGCTGTTTCGTAACCATCCATTTCAGGCATCGTAATGTCTAACAATGCAATATCTGGAGGTGTAATTGATTTAACTTTATTGATAAATTCAATCCCATTTCCTGCTTCTAATACTACTTCAAAATCTCCCAACGTATTAATAATCGCAGCCAATCCAGATCTTAGTAACTCGTGGTCATCAATTAATGCTACGGTGGTTTTCATTGTCATTTTGAATTTAATAATATAGTAAAGGTAGTACCTTGATTTATGATACTATCAAGTTGAACTGTTGCGTTGATTAATTTAGCTCTGGAAAAGATATTATTTAATCCTACTCCAGGATTATCTTGTTTAATATCTTCTTTGTTAAATCCAATTCCGTTGTCTTTAATTTCAACTTTTATTTGTTCATTCTGTTTGCCAATATGTACATGAATTTTATCACAGGATGCATGTTTCAGGGTATTATTGATTACTTCTTGAATCATTCTGTATAAAATGATGTCTACGCTTTTGTCTAGCAGATCTAGGTTTACATCTTCATCAATCTTTAAAAAACTTTGGTACTTCCCTGTTTTATTGATATTGTGTAATAGCTGTTCCAATGATTCTATAAATCCAATTTGATGAAAATTATTATTAATCAAGCTATGGCTTATATTTCTTAAATCGTTCCAGACTTTCTTTAAAAAATTGTAAATTTCTTCCTTTTCCTTCTCATCTACCCGTTCTTTCAAATTAGCAATTCTCAGCATAGATAAATACACTACTTGAGCCGTATCATCGTGAATTTCTGATCCTATATAGTTTAAAGTTTGATTCTGTATTTCTAGTTGAGATTTAATAATGGTTTGTTCAAACCTGTTTTTCATCTCTTCTTTTTCCTTTTGGTTTTGTCTTTGTTTACGCAAGAAAAGGTAAAGCATTACCAATAAGAATACCGCTAGTAACACAAAGAATACTGAGGAAATAATTATTGTGACGAGTATGTCTTCTTGTTTTTCCGGCATAACATGAAAGCGTAAATAAATGCTGAGTAAAGAACAACGTTTAAGCTTTGGTTGATAATTCCATATATTTTTTTCCCTTCTTGTTGTAAATCGTAGCTTCTAAGGTATTCAAATAAGGCATTAATGATCACTGACCCCATGTAAAATAACAATAAGCCAGTGCATACCCAAAAGAAGGGCTGCTTTGCCAATGGATGGTCTAAATGTTCAGGTAAAACTGATTCATAAAAGAATAAACAACAAAAAAGAACAACAAAAAACGACCCTAATAAGAAAGTATAGGTATGGAAATTATTGTAACCTTGAACGAATTGTAAGTTTAAAAACACCATGAATGCATAAAAAGGGATGAACCCGATGGTTAGTTTTTTAAAGAGGGTTGTTTTTAAGTGCTTAGAAAACAAAAAGGAATAGAAAATGAATTCTAAAGTAGTAAATACATTAAAAAGGGTATAATTTCTTATACCCTTTGTAATAAGGTAGTATCCAATCAATTCCACCGACAGTGTAATAAAAAGGAAAGGCAAAAAGTACTTAAATGGACTGTTTTTTAGCGATCTATATAATAGTATACAAACTAAAAAACTGCTGGCTTGCACCAGCAGATAAATATTTGTCAACATCCTATTGGATTTGAATGAGCGGCTAACTTATGAAATTAACTTGAAAGATACTAAGGCCAGATTGTACCGTGGTTCAAATAATTTGAACCATCAACGGTAGTACCGTCACCAATATCTTGGCTTCTAAAGTTGCCACTATTACTTTTCTTATTATTGCCTAAGAAAAATACAGAGACTCTGCCTTCATATGCAGGTTTAGGAGCTGTAACTGCATCATATTGTCCGAAATAAACGTAAACCTTGTCTGATTTATATTTATTCTTGATTTCTTTGATGTATTTCTCCATGTCATCTACATCAAAAACAACATATTCTGTAAAGTTTTCTCCTTTATAGTTTTTCTTGTAGGTTGCCTGCATTCTAGCAGCAGCACTTTCAGAAATAAGACCATTAATAGCGGTTGCCTTAGCAGCAGCTCCAACTACATTCATTTCAGCATCTTTCTTGTTGGATTGTAGTGCGTTTGTTTCTGTTTCAGCTTTCTGACATGCAGTAAAACTGAGGGACGCGATTACTCCGAGGGCTAAAAAGCGTTTCGAGAATAGGTTTTTCATAACTAGCGATTTTATTGTTTGCGAGGATTGTGGATGTAAATTAATTCAAGTTCTTACACGAAGTATCATCTCTTTTACAATTAAATAAATATACAATTTGTAAAACATTAAAAATCAACTATTTAATTTTACCACTACAAAAAATAGGGTGAAATCACGCTTGCTATATATATAAGTACCACAGTATTTTGGCGTTATCAATCCCATCTTTACGGTCTTAATAGAAGAAATTACGGCAAAAGACCGCAACAAAATTTAAAAGTTGTTTTATGTCTACTGAAAATCGATTGTTTTTGGATGAAAAGCAGGCTTTTTCTGCATTAAAACGCTTTTTCGCACTTTCACAAAATGCTTTGTTTTTGGCCAATCAGGTCAATCGTCAATTCACTTTTTACAATGAACATTTTGCTCATTTTTTTCCTGAAAAATTTCAGTTAAACCAGCATATTTCTTTTGATAATTTATTTGCAATAGCACATGAAGATGATCGTCATTTATTGCATAAACTATTGGCTTCTACAATTGATCAAAATTCATTGAATGAAGATGGAGAGAATATTCGCTTTTTTTCTAAAAAAGGGGTTTGTAGGGTTTTTAATTTGCGTTGCACTAAACTGCCTAATATAGCAGATGATTACAGCATTACAGGCATCTTAACCGATGTTACAGATATTCTATGGTTTGAACAACAGCAAAAAAAGAGTGATAAAACTTTTAGAGAATTATCTTTTATCACTTCTCATGAATTAAGACATGAGTATGCGAAAATTCAATCCATTATTCAAATGCTTGATAACGTTCAAATAAGTGAAAAGGAAAGGAATGAAATGATTGCTGCTTCTAGGCATTCTATTCAAGTAATCAACAGTACCATTTTTAAAATAAATCATAAACTATCTTTTAATCAAACAGACGGCTATTTTGATTTCTACAAAAAAAATCACCAGTATAAGAAAATAATTTTAATTGATGATGATGGATTAACGAATGTCATCAATAAGCGTATTATTCAAATGGTAAATGATGCAATTGAAGTAGTCGTTTTTACCGATATAGATGCGGCTGAAACATTTCTCAAAACAGCCGATCAGTCTGGTGAATTTTTGATTTTATTGGATGTAAATTTCCCACTAAGAAGTGGTTGGGAATTTTTAGAAAACTACCGTCAATTCCATATTCAGTCTAAAGTTATTGTACTATCCTCCTCAATTGATACTTATGATAGGGATAGAGCTCGAAATTACCCAATGGTAGTAGATTATATTACGAAGCCCTTGTCTTTAGAAATGGTTAAAGAAATGCTTTATGTTTAAGAATGGATATGCTTTTGTATTGCTTTAATCGTAACAATCCATAATAATAATGAAAGAAAAACGGCAGTAATTATAGTGGGCCATGAAATAAAATCAGGTAAATAAATCAATTGCTTTTCTAAAACTGTTTTAGCTAAATATTGCACAAATACTAAAACTACAGTTGCAGATAAAATACTTAACAAATTTCCAGGGTAGAACTGTCTCATTAAAAACTTTGATAATTGTTTTGGTGCAGCACCAAGTGTGATCAACAATATAATTTCATCTTTGCAATTAGCGATAGTTAGCTGTATGAATAATGTAAAAATAATTAATGCAAATAGCAACATAAGTCCTCCCGTTAATCCAGCAATAGTTACTACTGTATCTATCACTTTTCTGTATTTGCTAAACCTTAATTTTTCCGTATTGGTGCTGAGGTTATTTTTCTTTAAAAATTTGGTAATTGCAGGATTTGAAGGATCATTCGTTTTTAGTACCAGTCGAGAAATTTCATTGTTAGTGTCAGTATTGGCATAATTGTTTCCCCATTTAATAAATTCAGAAGGAACTAGCATGGAAGCTATGCGATCACTTAATCCTACAATTTTTGCATTAAAACTGATTGGCCCATTTTTACCATATACCGTTAATTTGAATACAATCATTTTAATTATGGAAGGCGTAAGCTGCGGAAGATTTTGAGATATTGAAAATTGAAAATTATAAATATCTAAAAACATATTTGGTACAATCACAGGAACATAAGCAGCATTGGGATTCCAAGTGAATTCATCGTTTTTTGCATCTATAAAATTTTGTGGTACACTTTCAAAAGAAATATCAGTATAAAATGGGAACCGATCGCTAATGCTTTGTATGCTGGCTTTAAATCTACTAGGGGTAAGCACTCCAACGGATTCAGTAAATGGTTGTTTGGCAATTTCGTCAATTAGTTTCTGATCTAATTTCGTATTTCCTAAATTGTTGTGGTCTACCATTTTATTGATCACTAAAAAATCGGCAATACTGTCTTTGTTATTGGGATTATTCAATAAAAAATGATAATTCGACTGAATTTGAATTGCAGCTAATAATAAAAATACAGCAATGCTTAGTCCAATTCTTGAAGTGACCATCCGGATGATTCCAGAATGATTCTGAATTAATTTTTTTAATAATTGGTTTAACAAAGCTTATAAGTTTAAACTTATCTGATAATTAAAGTGTTCATCTTTGTCTAAGTCTGTAATGATTAATCCCGCATTTCTTTTTTTACATTCTCCGTCAATTAAATCAGCAGCAATTTTTTTATTGGCATTATCTAGATGACTAAATGGCTCATCCATAAGTATAAAATCAAATGGTTGCATAAGCGCCCTAATGATACAGATTCTTTGTTGTTCACCATAACTGCAATGGATGGCTTTCTGGTCTAAAATTGACCAAACGCCTAATTGATTCGCCATTTCTTCTATTTGTTCTTTTGCAACTATAGGATTTTGTAAAACCCTTTTTAGTTCTATATTTTCTCTTGCAGTTAGTTGAGGAAATAATCTTAAGTCTTGGAAAACCACACTCCAATGTAGTTGCCTTAAAGTGGCTAATTCGTTAGAATTTAATGTTTGAATATCTTTTCCCTCATATTGTATATGACCAAAATAATCCTTTCTTAATCCATAAAGTAGATGAACCAATGTGGTTTTACCTGTGCCACTGGGGGCAGTAATTTTTATATAATCTCCTTTTTTCCACTCAATTGCTTTCCCCCAAATACCAGAAATACCTACAGATGGACGATCTGCAAGTATTGCTGGTATAACATTATTTAAATTGAAACGCATTAATTAGCTCTTATAACCGTTGGTATTCCTGATGGCAGTAATTTTTCTTCCATTTCTTTTTCTCTTCTTGCAACTGCTCTAGAGTCAACTGCAATATTGGTAAATAAACTTACGAGCGTTACTAAGCTATTTTGTTTTTGATTCTGCATATTAATTTCTAAAACAGAGCTTATGCTATTATCAGAGAAGTTCTCAGAACTTCCCATGATGTCTTTAATCGTATTTTTAGCTGTATTTAACGAATTGTAATAGCCGCCCGAAGAGTCTTTAATAAAGCCATTTAAGGTGTTTGCTACATCAATATAAAGCACGGTTGATTTTCCTTTAAAATAATTTAGCGCATCATTATTAATGGTGGCTTTTGTACTATTCGATCTGTATTGTGAATAGGTTAATGAATCGCTTGCAATGATAATTCCTTGATCATTGGCCACCATATAAATCCCCATTTGACCAAACAAATCTCCAGACTTATATTCATTTCCTTTTTTAACTGCAAATCCTCGCTCTACTATTTTATCCATTAGCTTTTTAAAACTTTCTGGTTTACCTGCAGGGATATTAATAATTAATTTCCCTAATGGTTTTTTTACGACCAAGGATAACTCATCTTTCCTGACTTGAGGTTCAGGCATACCTATACCTAAATCAGATACAACTACAGCTATATCTCCTTTAATAGCTCCGTATAATTCAGCAGCTGTAACACCAGATTTGGTTAAAAATTGATTTACAAATCCCTCCACTTCTAATTCTTTTAAAACGCCACCGAATAGTGCTGGATTAAATGAAGCCATTACAATGGCATTAATATTTTGAGAAGGAAAAGTTTTGATTAAATCGATATTAACCGTTGGTCCAGCATACTTCTTTAATATACTGCTCAATAACGGATTGGTGAATGTGACTGATTTCGCAATAATTTTTCCTTCTTCAAATGCTAAAGTTGCTGAAGTATAATTGTTATTTACGAGTTCCTCTAATTTAGGTAGCTGTAAGGGCATTCCACTCAACGCAGCTAATGTGCCACCTGAGCTTGCAAATAAATATCCTTCTGCTTTGGTTTTAAACATTTTACCAAACTCTTTAACAGAAGCCATTGAACCAGATTCCTTTTGTGTAAACAAGCGAGATAATTCGGTAAGCATTGTTTTTTTATTATCCTTTTTTTCAGGAATAACAAAACGCATATTCACCGTATCGTAGTAAGGCACTACTTTATTTTCGTAAATCATTAACAAAGCATGTTCTTTATTCCAAGCCAAAATATTGTTATCACTTAATGGCAAGTATTGATAATCTTCTTCTTTAGAAAATGCTTTTTTATCTTTCCAATTCTGTTTACTTAGGTATTGGTTAAACACTGCTGAATCTGAAATACTAAAAAGCAGATTCATTACATTGGCGTTCTTGTTCTCTTTTTGAGGGTAACTGAAAAAGTGGATTTTTTCTTCCCAATTGATGCCCGATGCATTTCTAAAATCTGCTACTTTTTGTTTGTCTTCGGGCTTGGTTGAATCTTTTTCATATCCTTTCGCAAGAATACTGTCAATGCTTATCCCACCATTCTGTAATTTTTCTTTTAATGCATTGGGATCAAAGCTAACAACTACCATGGCCTCCTTAGGAATCAATTTGGTTTCCTTTGGGGCATTATTGGAGCAAGAAATCAGGAGAATGCTGCTGATCCCAATCAGCATAAAATAGTGAATACCGCGTTTCATAAATAAAAATTATACAATGAAGTTAATTCTTACTGCGGTATTCACATATAAATATGATGTTAATTGAGAATAGACTGATAAATGGCCTCCTGGATATTTGGACGCACATTCATTTTCCCAAAAAGGGTGTTATTCCTAGTTGGTGTTACCCTATTTGACAAGAAAATATAAATCAATTCATTGTCTGGATCTACCCAAACACAGGTTCCTGTAAAGCCTGTATGACCATAGGTATTTAAGGAGACCGATTTAGATGGATAAGGATCTTTTCTGCTTAAGTTGTCTTTCTCTGGTTTGTCAAAGCCAAGGCCCCTTCTACTCACAAAACTATTGTAAGCGGTAAATTGTTGGATGGTTTCTTTTTTCAAAAATTGCTTCCCATTCATAGTACCTCCATTCAAAAGCATTTGGTAAAGCTGAGCCAAGTCATAAGCATTGCTAAATAATCCTGCATGCCCCGCAATTCCTCCAAATAATGAAGCTCCCTCATCGTGAACATCACCACGCATCATTTGCTGTCTGAAATGTTTCTCTTCTTCAGTTGGTACAATAGAATTCAAGGGAAAGTACTTTCTTGGAGTAAAACCAGTACTCGTCATAGCGAGTGGGTTGTAAAATATTTCTTTACTGTAATCGTGAATATTTTTGCCACTTACAGCTTCCACTACTTTCGCAAGAAATATAAAATCATTATCGCTGTAAATATATTGTCCTTGCTGTGTTAGTGGGCTCGTTAATATTCTTTTGAAGATGGTGTCTTGCCAGTCATTTCTTAAGTAAATATTTTCAGCTACACGTACTGAAAACCCTGGCGTAGACCTGTCTCTAAAATAAGCTGGTAAAGGTTTCCCGGTACTGCTGTCTAAAAGTTCTTTATAAAAGGTAATAAAAGACTTAAGCCCGGCTTGGTGCAATAGAATGTCTTTTAATTTCAAATTGGCTTTGTCTGAATTTTTTGTCCAATCTAAATAATCACCCAAGGTTTTCTCTATATCAACTTTACCTTCCTCAACCAATTTCATGATGGCAACAGTGGTTGCAGATACTTTTGTTACTGATGCTAAATCATAAATCATTGATGGGTTAATGGGTTCTTTTTTATCTAAGGTGGTATAGCCAAATGATTTATGATAGGCGATTTTCCCCTTTCTAGCTACTAATACTACACATCCTGGTATAGCCCCTTTTTCTACCGCATCATTCGCAATAGAGTCTATTTTGTTGAGTTTGTTGGCATCTAGACCAACTTCCCATGCTTGTACTTTAGGGAAATAACCATTATACGTAACGGAATTCCCATAAGTCATTGAAGGTGTTACGCTCACAGGTAAAATACCTTTTGCTTCACTACGTCCAATTAAAATATCATAAACAGCTTCTTGCGTTATATCATCATCTTCATAACAAGCAATTAAATTGGCTGGATTGATTGAATTAGCCATTGCATATGGATTGCCGAAATATAGGCTAAGGGTGTTAAAAGATTCTAATGCATTCAACAAATAAACGGAGGCATTACTCAACCCAAAATTCTTTGCTGGTCTTCTGCTATAATTATGCAAACCAACAATGACTAGATCGTATCCTGATTCTTTAATTTTTTTAATTAGTGCATTGGCTGAACTGCTATCTGCTTTTTCTGCTGGAATATTATTGGCTGATTGATCGTCCATCAACTGCTTGCCAATTGTTGCTCTTGATCCAAACAAAAATACAGAAGCGTTAAAATTATTTTTGAGTTGTTTAGTGATTGCATTTTCACTGGGTGCGCCGATGGCGATATATGCGATTCGTTGTCCTTTATTTATTGGAAATATTTGGTTATTTTCTTTTTTAAGTAACGTAATGGCATTCTTACTGAGCAATGTTCTTATTCGATTGGTTTGAACATTTAAATCGTTGACTAAATTGGTCGTGTCAATTGGTTGTACTTTATTCAAACCCAAGTGATACTTAGCTAGTAATACTTTTTTAACCCTTGCATCAATTGATTCCCAACTCAGTCTTCCACTATCAATTGCTGATCTTATGGCTGCAATGGTTCCGGGTATATCTTCAGGTAAACAAAGCATATCATTGCCAGCAATCAATGCTTCTACTGAAGCTGCGCCAGAAGGAAAATACTTGGTGATTCCTTTCATTTCTAAGGCATCTGTAAAACTGAGTCCCTTGAATCCTAATTCATTTTTTAATAAATCGGTTATGCTTTTTTTAGAAAGGGTTGCTGCTAAATTTGCTGTTGTATCAATAGCAGGAATATATAAATGAGCAGTCATCATGCTCCCTAAGCCTTCTTTGATTAATTCTCTGAAAGGGTAGAGTTCTAATTCATCTAGTTGTGCCCTTGATTTATTAATAACGGGTAAATCGTAATGACTATCTACTGCTACATCTCCATGACCTGGAAAATGTTTACCTGTTGCCATTACGCCTACTTCTTGCATACCACGCATAAATGCAGTACCAAACAGTGCTACTTTGTATTTGTCTTCTCCAAAGCTTCGGTCGTTTATCACCGGATTCATTGGATTGTTATTGATGTCTATATCTGGTGCATAGTTAACTTGGATTCCTAGCCTTTTGCATTGTTCTCCTACTGCATTTCCAAATGCATAAATTAGATCGGCATTATTTACTGCTCCCATCATCAATTGCCTGGGGAAATTGATTACACTGTCTAACCTCATACCCAAACCCCATTCCGCATCAATACTAATCATCAAAGGTGTTTTAGCCATTGATTGATACATATTGGTAAGCACTGCTTGTCTTACTGGTCCACCCTGAAAAAAACAGAGACCACCCACATTGTATTTACGAATGGTCTCAGAAACTTTTGCAACATGATCGGCACCCAAATTACTGTGAGCGCGTATAATCATCAACTGCGCAATGCGCTGGTCTTTATTTAATTTTTTAAATTTCTTATTTACCCATTTAATGGCTTCTGGCGTTTCCTTATAAAACTGCTGTGCCACTAAAGCAGTATTACCAACTGCTAGTATTGTTAGAATAAATAACCACTTTTTCATACAACCTGTTTATTAGCTTCACAAGGTATGAAATGGAACGGTTTATTCTCCCTCTTCGGGTGCTTCAGTTAATTCAATGGTAATATTATTGGCTTTTAATACTCCAAACCATTTTACCATTTTTTTCATATCGCTTGCGTATACACGATCAAAATCCATATCTGGGTATACTTTTTGGAAATAGGCTTTTACAGCAGCAGCATCTTTTTCTGAGGGCAATACTTCTTTGCTAGCATCCATTGCTTTGAAAACTTCAGCTAGATTTACGTTTTCTCTGATGGTGTAAACTTCAATGCTTTCTAAGTGTGAAAAATTATGAATTCTACTGCTTACGAATTTGGTGGTATTATCTTCTAAAGATTTTACAATAGCGCCATCATTCTTGCTGCTTAACATTTCGAATAAACCGCTCATTCCTGTAACTGATATCAATTTATTGTATTCCATAGTTCATTTATTGAGGTGCAAAGTAAAGGAAATTGTTTTGGAGAAGCATTTGATTATTGAATTGATTCTAAAGCCCTTTCTAATCTGGCTTTACAATCAACAAATGAAGTATACCCCCTTGCTAATAAATGGAACTTGGTTTCAGATTCTTGCAATAATACACATGGATAGCCTGTAACCTGCAATTGCTTTACCAATGCAAACTCATAATTCGCTTTTTCTTTGTATTCTTCACTCTTGAGCCTCTCATAAAACAGTTCTGGTTGAATACTGTATTTTTCTAATAAATGTTTGTAGGCTTCGTCGTCTGTTAGGTCTCTTCCTTCAAAATGCAATGCTTTTTGCAAATCAGCAGCAAATTCCACTTGTTTTTCGGGGTATATTTCCTTGAATATGCACAAAGCAATCGCTGGCTTTTCAGAGTTAGGGTACCAATCACTCAGGTCTGGGTTGTTAATATGCCATAGGTAATCTGGCCCAAAACTTACGCCTGTATACTCTTCAACCGTTTTATACGCAGATTGAATATAACCCGCAGTAGCGCTAATATGAACAGGTTCTTCAGGCAAAATCATCCCCCCTGATAATACTTCAATTTGTAAATCGGGGAATTGATTAGCTATTTGTGTCATAACGGGGCTAAATCCATAACACCAACCACAATAGGCATCGTAACAATAAAAGAGTATTGGTTTCATAGTGCAAATTTAGGAATGGATTCTATAGCTTTGCTAGCAGATTTAATCAATTAAATGTTAGGATATGCCAGGTTTTGAACTTTTTGGTGCCGAAGAAAGAAAGGAAGTAAACGATGTATTAGAAACGGGTATTTTGATGCGCTATGGGTTTGATGGTCCAAGAAAGGGCATTTGGAAGGCCCAGGAGTTAGAAAAAGCCATAACCGAAACATTTGGTTGCCAATATGCTCAACTCACTTCTTCAGGAACAGCTGCTTTAACTACTGCCATGGTTGCCTTGGGTATTGGTTTAGGAGATGAAGTGATTATGCCTTCTTTTACTTTCGTTGCTAGCTTTGAAGCGGTTTTAAGTGTGGGGGCTATACCTGTATTAGTTGATGTTGATGATACCCTTACGTTAAATCCAGCTGCAGTAAGAAAAGCTATTACGCCAAAAACAAAATGCATTATGCCAGTTCATATGTGTGGCAGTATGGCCGACTTAGATGCATTGGCTGCAATATGTAATGAACACCAATTGATTTTATTAGAAGATGCTTGCCAAAGTATTGGTGGAACCTATAAAGGGAAAGCTTTAGGAACCATTGGTCATGCGGGTACATTTAGTTTTGATTTTGTTAAAATGATTACTTGTGCAGAGGGTGGAGTAGTGATGACGAATGATCAAGCTGTTTATACCAAATCGGATGGCTATACCGATCATGGCCACGACCATTTAGGCGTGGACCGTGGTGCAGACTTGCATCCATTTATTGGATACAACTTTAGAATCAGTGAATTGCATGCTGCTGTGGGATTGGCTCAAATTAAAAAGTTGAATACTTTCTTAGAATTACAGAAAAAAAATAACAAAGCACTCAGAGCTTATTTGGAACAGATACCTGAAGTTAGTTTTAGAAGAGTGCCTGAAGGGGGAGAAGATAGTTGTAGTTTTTTAAGTTGGTTTTTGCCAACTGCAGAACAAACACAAGCGGTTGTTAATGAAATGAAAGCACAAGGAATTTTAGCGGGTAATTTTTATTGGTTTGCAAACAACTGGCATTATATCAGCAAATGGGATCATTTAAAAAATGCCACTACATTGAGCCGAATTAGCCCCGAGCAAGAAGCTGCATTAATTAAACTTAAATCAACTGTTTTTGCAGAAAGCGATGCTATCATGAGTCGGTGCATTTCAACAGCTATTAGCTTGGTTTGGACAGAGGAGCAAATTCAGGAGAAGGGCACTAAAATGGTGGCTGTAATCAATAAATTATTGGGTAAATAATTATTGATTTTTACCTTCTAATTGATTTACATAGTCTAAACTTCCCAATCTAAAGCGGAAGGGGATTTTGGTTGCTTTCTCTAGCTGTAATTCTTTTTTACAAAAAAATCCCAATCCCTTAACATAGTGGTCAGGTGGTAAAATTTTCACTGGACGTTGCTTCATACTATCTAACTTTTCTTGAAAGTTTGAAGACGCTGCAGATTGTTTAAAATATTTAGAGAAGTCTGTTGGTTCAGGAATATATTTTGATTGCGCTTTTACTGAGAGCGACCCTATTAGTGATAAATTCACAAACAAACAAATCCTTTTAAACATGGTGTGGCTTTAAAACTTTGTAAATTTACAGCGTAATTAGTTAATCGATGTCACTTAGTCAATCATTACAGCAAAAATTATTGCAGAAACTGTCTCCCCAGCAGATTCAGTTAATGAAGTTATTACAAGTGCCAACAGCCAACTTAGAAGAGAGAATTAAAGAAGAATTAGAAGAGAATCCAGCATTAGAGCAAGGGGAAGAAGGTCATGAAGATGAATATACAGACGAATTGAAAGATGAGTTTGATAGTATTGGTGAAGATGAAGTTGATCCGGATGGAAGTGCAGACGATTATGATAATGTAGATATTAGTGAGTATGTGGTAGACGATGATGGAGAAATTGCTGATTACAAAACCAAAGACGACAATTATCCAGAAATGGATGACCAAAAAGTGATTCCTATAAAAGTGGAAACTAGTTTTCATGAATTGGTGTTGAATCAATTGGGAATGCTTGAATTGGATGAACGTAGTTATAGAATTGCAGAACAAGTAGTGGGAAGTTTAGACGACGATGGTTATTTGCGCAGAGAGCTTACTTCTATTGCAGATGATTTGGCTTTTCGTCAAAGTTTGATTGTAGAAGAAAAAGAAATTGAAGCAATCATTTTACAAATACAACAATTTGATCCTGCGGGTATTGCAGCAAGAGATTTACAAGAGTGTTTGCTTTTGCAACTGAAAAGAAAAACAGACGAAGGTAAAAGTGTGGAATTGGCAGTTCAAATTTTAACCAAGTATTTCGACGAGTTTACGAAGAAGCATTATGAGAAAATACAGAAAAGCTTGGGCTTAACAGATGAGCAATTAAAAGAAGTGATTGGTCAAATTATCAAGTTAAATCCTAAGCCGGGTGGTAATGTAGGTGAGATGAATAAGGCAGAGAATTATATTGTTCCTGATTTCTTTGTCATCAATAACAATGGCCTTTTAGAGCTTACCCTTAATTCAAAAAATGCACCTGACCTTCGTGTTAGCGAAGGGTACAAAGACATGTTGAAAGATTATGAAAAGGGTAGTAAGAAAGACAAGCGTCAAAAAGAAGCAGTGCTCTTTATTAAACAAAAAATTGATTCTGCTCGTTGGTTTATCGATATGATTAAACAACGACAAGACACATTAATTGGAACCATGGGTGCGATTATGAAACACCAACAAGAATTTTTTCTTACGGGTGATGAAACAACCATGAGACCTATGATATTAAAGGATATAGCTGAATTGACTGGTTTGGATATATCTACAGTTAGTAGGGTGGCCAATAGTAAATTTGTACAAACGGAATATGGAACTTATCGGTTGAAATTTTTCTTTAGTGAATCGTTGAGCACAGAAAGTGGCGAAGAAGTGAGTACCCGTGAAGTAAAAAAGATCCTGAGTGATATGATTGAATCAGAAGACAAACACAAACCTCTAAGTGATGAAGTGTTAACCGAAATGTTGCAAGAGAAAGGATATAATATTGCTCGAAGAACGGTTGCTAAATATAGAGAGCAATTGAATGTTCCCGTAGCAAGATTGCGTAAAGAGCTTTAATTTTTTTAAATGATTACTGAAACTACTGCCGATAATAAAAATATTCATGCGCATGAATCATCTTCCAATGGTTCAGTTGTGGGCGTTCAGTGGCATTTTTTAGTAACTGGTTTGGCTAAACTATTTTCTTATTTATTTCATCCACTTTTTATACCAACTTATTTTTTTCTTTATTTAATGCAGTATTACTCATTTGAGTTTGCAGGTATAACCGATTGGCAATTAAAACTACGTTTGTTTGGTGTTTTCTGGATGACTGCTTTTTTTCCTGCTTTTGCTGTATTTCTTTTATGGAGACTAAAGTTTAGTTCAGGTATTTTTCTGCGTACGCAAAAGGAACGTATTGTGCCTTATATTATTACCATGTTTTTTTATTGGTGGATGCATTATTTGAGCAGAAATTTTTCTGACCAGCCTGAAGTGTTGAAGTTTTTTTATACTGGTATTTTTATTTGTTCTGTTGCAGGATTATTGGCTAATAATAGCTACAAGATCAGTATGCATGCCATGGGAGCGGGTGGTTTTGCGGCGGCTTTAATCCTCACTTCATTCCATTATCAAAATACAGACGGAATAGCTATTAGTATTGCGGTATTGCTTGCCGGCTTTATTTGTACTGCTCGCTTGATTTTAAAAGAACACTCGCTGAAAGAAGTTTACACAGGCTTAGGTGCGGGAGCAATTTGTCAGTTGCTTTCTTATTACTTTGTAATGTAATATACCCCTTGATTCCCTTGTTTTTTTGTTTCTTTGCAGCTCATTCAACCTTTTTTCATGTGGTATAAGGCAGGGAAAACGATTTTACGCTTTAGAATTAGTTTGTTATTTATTTTATTCCTAGCAACTGCTTTCATGGCATGGCAGGCTTCTAAGGTTCAACTTAGTTATGATTTTACAAGGGCATTGCCTACCGATAATCCTAAGTTTATTGAATACCAAGATTTCTTGAAACAGTTTGGAACCGATGGTAATACGGTGGTGATAGGTTTACAATCTGAGCGTTTTTTTGAAAAAGACTTTTTTAATGAAGTATTTGCCTTAAGTCAACGGCTTAAAAAAGTGCCTGGCGTAAACGAAGTGTTAAGTGTACCTGATGCAGTTAATTTATTGAATGATGATGTTAACCAACAGTTGATCCCTAAAAAAATATTCAATCCACCTTATTCCAATCAGGCTGATTTAGATTCTGCAAAATTGATTTTTGAAAGCTTGCCTTTTTATAGAACCTTATTGCATAGCCCAGATAAGAAAGCCTATTTATTAGGCGTTACGGTTAGTAAGGATTCCATTAACAGTAAATACAGATCTATACTCATAAATGATATTGTTAAGGAAACCAAGATTTTTGAATCGAATACCCAATCCGAATTACAATTAAGTGGACTACCTTTTATTAGAACCATTATTGGGGATAGAATTAAAGATGAAATGAATTGGTTTTTGATTGGTTCATTATTGCTTTCTGCCATTACATTATTCATTTTCTTCCGTTCTATTAGTGCTACCATCATGAGTTTATTGGTAGTTGGGATGGGGGTAATTTGGAGTGTTGGAACCTTGGTATTATTTGGGTATAAAATCACTTTGTTAACAGCATTGATTCCACCGTTGGTAGTTGTAATTGGTATTCCCAATTGTATTTACTTCCTAAATAAATACCACACTGCATATAGAGAGAAGGGGAATAAAGAAGAAGCTTTAGTAACCATGGTTGGAAGAATGGGGATTGTAACGCTCTTCTGTAATATTGCTGCTGCCATTGGCTTTGCGGTATTTGCTTTAACTAAAAGCCAATTGTTGAAAGAGTTTGGTGCGGTTGCAGGTATCAATATTTTGTTGTTGTTTTTTATATCATTGTTTTTTATTCCACCAGTACTTAGTTTTTTACCTGCTCCAAAAACAAAACATACCAAGTACTTAGACAATGCATTTTTAGCTTCTATATTAGTGAAGATTGAGCGCTGGGCTTTTCATCACACTCGTATGGTCTATATCGTTACCATTGTTGTTACTATTATTTCTATTCTAGGAATTTTTAGAATTAAAAGTGAAGGATTTATTGTAGATGATTTACCCAAGGCCGATAAAATTTATACCGACTTAAAATGGTTTGAAGAAAATTTTGGTGGAGTAATGCCACTAGAAATTATTGTAGACACCAAAAAGAAAAATGGCTTAATGCGATCGGTTAAACCCATTGCAGCCATTGATGAATTTTCGGCATACTTAGATTCCTCAGAAGCAACAGCAAGACCGCTTTCTTTTGTTGAAGGATTAAAGTTTGCTAAACAGGCTTTTTATGATGGCGATACTTTAAGCTATGCCATTCCTTATGAAAGTGATTTAGCATTTATTGGTCCTTATTTAAAAGCAAAAAAAGACAGCAATGCTTCAAATGGATCAAGCGCTTTTAATCGTTTGATCAATAATTTTATTGATAGCAATAAACAGAAAGCGAGAATCAGCGTGAACATGAAAGATATTGGAAGTGCCCAATTGCCTGAATTATTGAATCAATTTGAAGCCAAATCCAAGGAAATTTTTGATACGGCTTCTTATAAAGTAAGTTTTACGGGTAGCAGTGTAAGTTTTTTAGAAGGGTCTAGTTTTATCATCAATGGATTAAAAGAAAGCATTTTTTGGGCCTTTTTATTGATTACACTATGCATGCTTTATTTGTTTAAATCAGTAAAAATCTTATTTAGTTCTTTAATTCCCAATCTAATTCCATTAATTGTAACTGCTGGGGTAATGGGTTGGGCTGGTATTGCTTTGAAACCTTCTACAGTATTGGTTTTTAGCGTTGCCCTAGGAATTGTAATTGATGTTACTATTCGTTTTTTAATCAATTATAAGCAAGAACTCCCTACTTATGAAAATGAAGTAGGGCCAACATTGATTCAAACCATTAAACATACTGGAATCAGTATTATTTACACTTCATTGGTATTGATTGCTGGGTTTATTATTTTCAGCTTTAGTGATTTTGGAGGAACCAAAGCATTGGGTTGGCTCACTTCATTAACATTAGTGGTTGGAACAGTAACCAATCTAATATTGTTGCCAGTATTGATATTGACTATTTCGAATAATAAAAAAAGCAAATAGGTTTTAATGCTTTTAGAATGAAAGTTTGTGTTTTGTTGCAGCGTTTTGTATAAAAAAACTGCCTAAATTTAACACTTCTTAAACCAAAACTAAAACGCATGAGAAAACTAGCTGTTTTTTTGACGTGTGCATTGCTATTTATAGCACAAGCATATGCTCAAACTGCAAGAACAGTTACTGGAAAGGTAACTGATGACAAAGGTGCACCATTGAGTGGTGTAACCGTAAGTGCTGTAGGTGCAAATAAAAATGCACTAACAGATAATGGGGGAAATTTTTCCATTCAAGTAACCGAAAAAGTAAGAACCCTTAGAATTAGCTATGTTGGGTTTGATTCCAAAGAAGTAAGTATCAATGGACTTTCATCGGTTAATGTAGGTCTTAACCAAGAAGACAAATCTTTAAGTGAAGTTGTCGTGGTTGGTTATGGTACCCAAAAAAGAAAGGACCTTACGGGTAGTGTTGCCAGCGTGAAAGGTGCTGCATTAGCAGACAAGCCAACACAAAGCTTTGAACAAGCTTTAGGTGGTAGAGCTGCCGGTGTTCAAGTGGTAATTCCTAGTGGTGTATTAAACGCTCCTCCAGTTTTAAGAATCAGGGGTGCTAATTCAATTTCTTTATCTTCTAGCCCATTGATTGTAGTGGATGGAGTACCTATTTTTGACGGGAACAGTAGTTCTACCAATGCTGCAGGAAATGCTTTATCATCGATCAATCCAAATGATATTGAAAGTGTGGACGTTGCAAAGGA
Organism: Synechococcus sp. UW140; assembly: GCA_943371295.1. Taxonomy (GTDB): domain Bacteria; phylum Bacteroidota; class Bacteroidia; order Chitinophagales; family Chitinophagaceae; genus Sediminibacterium. The sequence goes on from CALRUG020000017.1 coordinate 22,793, forward strand.
CGCTGCTGCAACTGCTATTTATGGTAGCCGCGCTGCAAATGGTGTATTATTTATTACCACAAAAAAAGGAAAAGCTGGTCGTTCAAAAGTGGCCGTTGATAGCTGGGTAGGTATTAGTAATCCTCAGCGTTTACAAAAAGTATTGGATGCACAACAATATACCGATTACAAAAACGAAGCTTTACGTAATGCTGGTACTTTTAATGCTGCTACCAATGCATTTGCTACCACATTAGGGGCTGATGGAAAAATCATCAATACCAATTGGGCAGATCTTATCTATCGCCAAGGTATTCAACACAGCAATACCATTAGCTTGTCTGGTGCAAATGAGTCTACTAATTATTATTTTTCTGCTGGGTATACCGAGCAGCAAGGTATTATTAGAAGAAACGATTTTAAGCGTTTGAGTTTATTAATGAATATTGACCATAAAGCAGGTAAGTTCTTTACCATGGGTGGTAAAATTCAATATACCAGTGATCAAAATACTGCAGCAACCAGCTCTGGTTCTTTAGGAGATGCATTTGCTACTGCAGGTATGGGTCGTGTTGCATTGGTTACTGCTCCAAACGTTGGTCCTTATTTAGCAGATGGTTCTTATAATCAGGCTAACGGCTTGATTGGGGTAATGGGAAATAAGTTAGGCCAGGTTGGTTTTTATAATCCACAAATTGCCTTAGATTTAAATAGATCAAATGCGCTTGGTGAGCGTTTTATCAGTAATGTATATGCTCAATTTAAGCCTGTTAATTGGTTGGCCATTAGAACCCAATATGGGTTGGATTACCAAATGATTGACAATGAAATTTTCTCTCATCCATTATCTGGGGAAGGTTTCTCTACTACAGGTTCAGCTACTTCAGTTTTTGCTAAGAGTAAGCGTTGGGTGTGGACTACTACCGCTCAATTTGACAAAGTATTTGCTGAAAAGCATACTGTAAGTGTATTGGCTGGTATTGAACACCAAAAGTCTGATAACAATAGTTATGGCTTAAACCGTGTTACGGTTTCTGATCCTGCATTCACCAATATTCAAGGTGGTTGGGCTACACCCAATCCATCTGGTTTAGGCATTGGAGAAAACTATTTGTATTCTGAATTTGCTCGTGCACAATACAATTACAATAGGAAATATTTCTTAACTGCAAATGTTCGTAGAGATGGAGCATCTCAATTGGGTGCAAATAGTAAGTATGGAATTTTCTGGGGCGTATCTGCTAGTTGGGATGTGTTAACAGAGAAGTTTATCCAAAATATCAAATTAGACCAGGTTTTCTCTAGCTTAAGATTGAGAGCAAGCTATGGTAAAGTAGGTAATATTGGCGGCTTAGGAAACTTTGCTTCCTTGTCTACTTATGGTTCTGGATTATATGGTGGAAACCCTACTGTTGCTTACAGCCAGGCGGGTAACCCGAACCTTACTTGGGAAACCAGTAAGAAAACAGATGTTGGTTTAAACTTTGGTTTATTCAATGATCGTTTAACTGCTGAAATTGGTTATTACAACAGTAACAATGATGGTTTATTGTTATTTGTGCCGCAACCTCCTTCTGCTGGTTTACCTACCAATATCCCTACCAATATTGGTTCTATGTACAATAGAGGATTTGAATTTGATATCAGATATGATGTTGTTCAAAAGAAAGACTTCTCTTGGTCAACTTCATTTAATTTATCCACCAACGACAACAAAGTATTGTCTCTTGCTCCCGGTATCACCAGTATTATTGGTTCTACTGGTGGTTTAGAAAATCCAAGTATTACTTTACCAGGCCAACCAATTGGTATGTTGTTTGTAACTAGAACAGCTGGAGTTGATCCTGCCACTGGTCGCAGAATATTTATCAATAGTCAAGGTCGTCAAGTATTTTTCCAACATGTAGCTCCTGCTGGTCAGTCTCGCTTTATGTATGCTGACGGAACTACTGCACCTACTGTAAGTAGCGCTGATGCGATTGTTTATAAAAATACGCACGCCAAAATTTTTGGTGGATGGGAAAACAATTTGAGATTCAAGAATTTTGAGTTGAATGCATTGTTTACTTACCAAATGGGTAACTGGTTATATTATGGTACTCAAGCAGGTTTAAGAGACCAGCGTTTCTGGAACAATGAAGTGGGTGTATTAAATAGATGGCAGAAGCCTGGTGATGTTACTGAGTTTCCTAAACCAGTTTTTGGAGACAACGTTTCAAACGGTTCTTCTTTCCCTCTTGATATTAACGTGTTCAAAGGCGATTTCATTAAGTTAAGAACTTTAACTATTGGATATAATCTTCCTAAAACTTTGTTGGAAAAAGCCAAGATTTCAAATGCAAGATTCTATGTTTCAGGGAACAACTTGCTCATCATTACCAAGTACCCTGGTCCAGATCCGGAAGTTTCTTCAAATGGAAATGGAACTACCAATTTTGGTATAGACAGAAATACAGTAGCTAACCAACGCACTATTACTATTGGTTTAAATGTTGGATTCTAATTGTTAAACTATTAATTCAGAAAAATGAAAAAGAACCTTATATATATTTTGATGGCTGCTGGGCTGGTTCAATTAAGCTCATGTGCCAAAGAAAATTTTGTGAATCCGGTTCCTACCAACTTGATATCTGATCTTACTGCATTTGACAGTAAAGACAGAATTGAAGGGCAGGTTCGCTCAATTTATTCTTCTATAAAAAACGCCGGAATGTACGGTGGTCGTTATCAGATTTTTAATGATATCCGCGGTGGTGATTTTATGAACGACAGAACCAATGTGGTAACTGGTTTTGATGTTTGGAATTATACTCCTTCTAACAGTTCAACCAACTCTGTTCTAAACCATTGGTCTAGAGCATACTATGTTATCAATTTGGCGAATGTGTTTTTAGATGGGATGGCTGCAAAAGGAACAGCTGTTGTTGGTGCAACCGTTTCTAATAATTATCAAGCAGAAGCTCGATTATTAAGAGCAATGAGTTATTACTCTTTATTGCAATTGTATGCTCGTCCATTTTGGGATGGTAATGGTTCTAAGCCAGGTGTTCCTTTGCGTTTAAAAGGGAATACTGGTTCTGACAATTATGCACTAGCAAGAGCAACAGTTGCAGAAGTATATGCACAAATTTTAGCAGATTTGAATTTTGCTGAAACCAATTTGCCTACTGCCAATAGTAATGCGTTTAACAACACAACACGTGCACATAGAAACACCGCAATTGCATTAAAAACAAGGGTGTATTTGAGTATGCGTAGGTATGCTGATGTAATTACTGAAGCTAATAAAATTGTAAGTGCAACTGCGCCGTTTACTTCTACTTCAGGTGTGCCACATGCACTGCAAGCAGATGTAACCAATGTGTTCAAAGCACCTTATACTACTTCAGAATCTATTCTTTCTATGCCATTCTCTACTGTTGAGCAACCTGGTGGACAAAATCAGTTGGGCTATTATTATGGACCTGCAGCTTTTAATGGTGGAAATGGCGAATATTCTTTATTGCCAACTGGAATAGTTTCTGATGCAGGTTGGAAGTCAGCGGATAGAAGAAGAACAATGGTAGGTGTCTTTGGAGGGAAGAGCTACCTTACTAAATACAGTGTTCCTGCAACATTCATTGACTTTGCACCAGTAATACGTTACGCGGAAGTCTTATTAAATTTAGCTGAAGCTAGAGTAAGATCAACTAATACAGTGGATGCACAAGCGATTGCTTTATTGAATGCTATTAGAGGTCGTTCCGATGCATCAACTGTGTTTACGGCGGCAGATTTTGCTAATGCCGATGCTTTAGCGAATGCAATTCTTACTGAAAGAAGAATTGAGTTTTTAGGCGAAGGGTTAGCTGGAACAGACTTAACTCGTTTAGGTTTGCCTTTGCCTGCTAAGCCTGGTGTAGCAGCGATTGCTGCAACTGCACAACAGTATATCTGGCCAATTTCTTCAACTGAATTGTTGTTGAATCCACTTTGTACAGACAACTAATATTTTCCATAAATATTTGTAAAAAGGACCCTAATATTGGGGTCCTTTTTTTGTCATATAATTAATTATTTTACTGTTTTAAATTCAGTTGAAGAATTGATGTTGATTTGTTCTTATTTTCTCCACATTTCAGGATTTATTCCTATAAGCTATATTCTTCTTGGGCTTGAAGGCAAATTTTTTATAACAATTTGGTAATGAATATGTGTTAGTTAACTATCTTGCGAGGACCGAAAATTAAAAAAACTGCTTTATGAGAAAACTCGTTATGCTCATGATGGCTTTTTTGGTATCGCTGACTTCATTGTTAGCCCAAACAAAAGCCATCACAGGAAAAGTGCTAGATGACAAAGGAGCTCCAATTCCGAATGCATCTGTGTTAGTTATGGGAACGCAAATTGGTACTACTACCAAGAACGATGGTTCCTTCTCTTTAAATGTACCTACAACAGGTAAAACACTTGTTATCACTTCAGTGAACTTTGAAAAACAAGAAGTTCGTTTGGGTACATCTAATACCTATAGCATTACTTTAAAATCAAGTGCAGATGACTTGGAAGAAGTAATTGTTACTGGTTACCAACAGCAAAAGAAACGTGAAGTGAATGCTGCTGTTGCAAGAATTGATGGTAAGCAAATTGAAAACATTCCTTCTCCATCAGTTGACCGTTTATTACAAGGTAGAGCATCTGGTGTGCAAGTAAATGCAAACAATGGTGTACCTGGAGGTGCTGTAAACATTTTGATTCGTGGTGCTGGATCTATCAACGCGGGTAACCAACCCCTATTTGTGGTAGATGGAATTCAAATCAATGGAACTACCACCAATATCCAAACACAAACCAACCCAATTGCTTTCTTAAACCCTGATGACATTGAGTCATTTGAAATTTTGAAAGACGCTGCTGCAACTTCTATCTATGGTGCTAGAGGTGGTAATGGTGTGGTGTTGATTACTACTAAAAAGGGTAAAGCTGGAAAGAATGAGGTAATGATTAATACCCAATTTGGTGTTACCAGTCCTTTAAAGTACTTCGACATTTTGAACATTTCTGAAATTGCTCAAGCAAGAATAGAAGCGGTACAAAATGCCAACCCTCGTTCATCTGCTGCAGCAGTAAGAGCCAATGCCCTTGCTGGTCTTGGAATCAATACAGCATTTACCGACGATCAAATCCGTGGTTTAACCAACTACGATTGGCAGGCTGCTGGTATGAAAAATGGATCTGTAAGACAAACCAATTTGTCTTTAAGAGGTGGAAATGATAAAACGACTTATTACATTTCTGGATCTTACAATCAAACAGATGCGATTGTGCAACCAATCAACTTTACTCGTGGTACTTTATTGACTTCATTAACGCATAAAGTAAATCGTAAACTTTCTATTGAATCTCAAATTAGTTTGAGTACTATTAGTCAGAATGCACCTTTTGGTGGTGCTGGTGGTGGTGCTTTCTTAGGTAATATCGCTTTTGCTGGTGCAACTATTTTACCGCATAACCCAATTACCAATCCTGATGGAAGCTGGTATGGTTTACCAGGTAGTGGCCAGGCAGTAGCTGGTATCTTAAGCTTCAACCCATTAGCGGTGAATGCGTTAAATACCAACAAACAAAGAACCAATCAAATGGTAGGTAGTTTCACTATTAACTATGAGATTATTAAAGGTTTACGTTATCAAGCTAAGTTTGGTCTAGATTATCGTTTGGTTCAAACTGAATTCTACGGAGACCCTCGTTTAGATGAGTACTTGAACAGACGTGGTTTTGGATCTGCCAACTCAAACTGGAATACCAACTTCTTGACTTTCCATACTTTGAACTACAACAAAACTTTTGGAAAACACAGTATTTCTGCGCTTGCAGGTGCAGAGTACCGTAATGATGTGAACGAGCAAATTGGTGCTTCTGCGGAAGGTTTCCCAACCCCAGACTTTAGAACTATCAATACTGCTGCTACGCCATTAAGTGCAACTGGTTTCTGGACTGGTAGCCGTGTATTCTCAACATTCGGAAGAGTAAGTTACGAGTTCGACAGACGATACAGCGTTGTAGCTTCTGTACGTCGTGATGGATCTTCTAGATTCGGTTCTAATAACCGTTTCGCTGTATTCCCATCTTTCCAATTTGGTTGGAATGTTACCAACGAAAAATTCATGGATAGAACTTCTAATTGGTTAAATAATTTGAAGGTTCGTTATTCATGGGGTCAGTCTGGTAACGACCAGATTGGTAACTTTGATGCATTGGGTTTATTTGGCGGTGGTCGTCAATATGCAGGCAGCCCAGGTATTTTCTACAGTCAGTTGGCTAGCCCTACTTTACGTTGGGAATCAAGAACAGAAAACAACTTGGGTGTAGACATTGGCTTATTTAAAGATCGTGTTACTGCTTCAGTAGATGTGTATAGAAGAATCAATAGCAGATTATTATTGGGTCGCTCTCTATATGCAACAACTGGATTTGGTTCATTCACAGATAACGTGGGTGAAGTAACCAACGAAGGTATTGAGGCAACAGTAGGATTAAAAATCATTGATAAGGATTTCAAATGGAGAACCAACTTCATTTTTGCTTACAACAAAAACTTTATCTCTAGTTTATATGATGGCCTACAGGTTTTACCGGGTAACAACTCAATTCGTGTAGGTGCTCCTCTAGGATCTTTCTTCGTTGCAAACTATGCAGGTGTTAACCCTTCTACAGGTCGTGCAATGTGGTACAAAGCTGATGGAAGCATTACTTATAACCCATTGATTCCTGCTGATCAACGTTTATCTGGTCAAACAATTCCAGTGTACAACGGTGGATTTGAGAATACCTTCTCTTACAAAAACTTTGAAGCATCTTTCTTCTTCAACTACGAATATGGTCGTACAGTAAGTGATGGTCAAGTAAACTTTATGGCTGAAATTGGTGGACGTGCTTTCAACGCTTTACAATCTGTATATGATGCACGTTGGACTAAGCCTGGACAAATCACTAATATTCCTCGTCCATTTAATGGTAATACAGACTTTGCTAGCTCTGGTCGTTTTACTGGTCAAGGATATTTATTCAAAGCTGATTATATCCGCTTAAGAACAGTAATGTTTGCTTACAACTTCCCTAAAGAATTGATGCAACGTTGGAAAATGTCAATGGCTAGGTTTTATGTTCAAGGAAGCAATCTTTGGACCTATGCTGATTACCCAGGATATGATCCGGAATTCGTAGGTGGTGCTACCGGTATCGTTCCTCAAAACAAGAACATCACTGTTGGTTTGCAACTAAGTTTCTAAACACCTAAATGAATGAATATTATGAAAATCATTATGAATAAATTTTTAATCACCGCGTCTCTAGTAAGTCTATTAATGACTTCCTGTACAGACAAAGACTTGAATGTTCTACCAAGACAGTCAATTGATGCCTCTACAGCATTAAACTCACCTGCTAGCGTTGACGCCGCTGTAATTGGGGTTTATGCAACCCTTAAATCTCGTGTATTATATGGCCGTGACTTCGTGGTTTACGGAGATATATTAGCAGATAATTCTGTTGCTACCAATAAATCTGGTCGTTTAGTGGGTGAAGGACGTAATAACGTGGGCGCTCATTATGTAAACTGGGGTACTGCATATTCTGCAATCAACGATTGTAACCTTGTATTAGATGCGATACCTCGTATGACTGCTGCAACACAAACCCAGCGTGATCGTTGGGAAGGTGAAATGCGCTTTGTTCGTGCATTATTGTACCATGATTTAATGCGTGCATATGCATACGACCCTACTGCCATTTTAGATGCATCTAACCGTGGTGGTGTTGTTTTAAGAAGCACAGCTGTTGACAACAAAGACACTGCTGCTGCTTTCAGACCTGCTCGTGCATCAATTCAAGAGTGTTATAACTTTATCATTAACGACTTAACACTTTCATCTGCTAAGCTTCAGCCTGCTGGGGTTGCTCGTGCTGGTGCGCCTCATTTTGCCACTCGTGCTGCTGCGCAAGCTTTGTTAGCTCGTGTTCAATTGTACAATGGTAACTACGCTGCGGCTCGCGATGCTGCAACAAATGCGTTAGCAGGTGGTGTAGGTACTTTAACAACAGCTGCAAACCATGTTGCTGGTTGGAGATCTGCAACTAATCCTGAATCTATTTTTGAAGTACGTTTTGCTATTGCAGCTGAAAGCTTAGGTGTGAATGAAGCACTTCAAACTACCATGACTTCAATGGGTGCTATTGGTTCTCCTGGAAGCAATGGTGGATGGGGAGACTTAGTTCCTAATGCACTTCTTTTGAATTCAGTAGGCTTGTCTGGTTTCCCTGCATCTTTATCTATCTCTAACTCAATTGCTTTACCAGCATTAACTAGAACAAGTGATGTGCGTAATCAATTATATGAGTGGGGTGGTCAGCGTACTAACCCTCGTTTCATTGAGTGCACTAAGTATTTTGGAAAGAGCGGTATCTTAAACTTAGATAACGTACCTGTTTTACGTCATGCTGAAATGCTATTGATTCGTGCTGAAGCTCATTTCCGTTTAGGTAACGTTGCTTCTGCTCTTACTGATATTAATGACCTTCGCGCTCGTAGAGGATTAGCTGCTGTTACTTTAACTGGTCCTGCAGTATTAGAAGAAATCTTAAATCAGCGTTTAGCAGAATTAGCATTTGAAGGCCATCGCTTCCATGACTTGAAGCGTTTGGGTAGAGATATTGCAAAAGATCCTAGCGTTGGATTCACTTTGAATTTCTCTGATTTCCGTATGTTGGCAAGAATTCCTGACGGTGAGTTGGTTGGAAACCCTAATATGAGACAAAACGTAGGATATTAATTCACCCCTAAAAGAAACAAAATGAAAAAATTAGTATTAAGTACCTTTATTTTAATCGCGACTTTGTTTACGATGGTGGGTTGTATCAAACAAAATACCCTCACTATGAAAGAACTTCAAGTTGAGTTTGACGCTGCATCTTGGAATGCGCGTGGCGCAGGCGTTACATGGCCTGTATTGACTCGAGTTCCTCCTTATGGCATGCCTGTTGCTGCTGCGGATCCACTAATTACAAGAGCTAGTGGTACTATTCGCTTCCG
>CALRUG020000018.1:0-31734 GCA_943371295.1 Synechococcus sp. UW140
CAGGATATTATTAGGTTGAGGGATGTATACTTTAAGTAGGTCGGTGTTGGGATTAGCTGCGCTGCCCCATGGGTGGATTAGCTGCGCTGATCCCCGAGGTGGGGGGTAGCAATAAGTAAAAGAAAGAAAAACATAGGCACTTGCGTGCCCGGTTTTTTTATGTCCCTCCGCTCGCTCAGACACGTGAGTGTCTGGACTCGCATCCGGGCATAAAAAAAACCCGACATAGTCGGGGTTTTGCTTCATTCTATTATTGCAGAGAGGAAGGGATTCGAACCCTCGAAACAGTTTCCCGTTTACACACTTTCCAGGCGTGCTCCTTCAACCACTCGGACACCTCTCTGTTTATTATAGGGCTGCAAATATAGGCGCAAATGCCCATATTCTTTCTGCATAAACAGACTCATACATCTAATTATCCCTTAAATAAAGCCATTGCATTGGCTGTGGTAAGGCTGGCTAATTCGTCAACCGTAATCCCCTTGGCCCCTGCCAATACCTCTGCAATATGCATCAAATAGGATGGTTCATTGCGTTTGCCGCGAAAGGGCACAGGGCTTAAATAAGGCGCATCAGTTTCCAATACCAAATATTCTACACCTATATGTTCTAAGGCCTTGGGTAGTCCTGCGTTTTTGTAGGTGATTACGCCTCCAATCCCCAATAAAAAGCCCATATCCACTATTTGTTTGGCCGACTCATAAGACCCACTAAAACAATGGAATATTCCTTTCAATCCCTTTGCTGCAAAAGGTTTCACCATTTCAATGGTTTCTTGCATAGCATTGCGCGTATGTATCACAATAGGTAGCCCTCTTTCAAGTGCCCACCCCATTTGGGTTTCAAATGCTTCTTGTTGCTGGGTTTTAAAACTGGTATCCCAATAATAGTCTAACCCAATCTCCCCTATGGCCGGAAAATCTCGTTGCTCCAACCAATGCTGAACAATATTAAGTTCCTGTATATAATTTTCTTTTACATAACAAGGATGTAAACCCATCATGGCTTTGCATACTCCTGGGTAGCCCGCTTCTAAAGCCAACATAGCAGGTATTGATTCACTATCTATTCCCGGCAAATAAAACTGCTCTACCCCTTGCGCCTGAGCCCTTGCTATTACTGCATCCACATCATTTTTAAACTCTTCAACATATAAATGGCAGTGCGTATCAATGAATTTCATTGGGCAAAAATCCACATTTTTTTTAGTGCTGTTAAAATAAAGTTCTTGGCACTGCGTTTATATATGCACGACAGGCATTTAAACCAAAAGACGATTACTTAAGATATTAAATGAATCCCTGCGAATGTTGAAAAACTGCAGCAGTAACCTTTGTTTTCATAGGGTACGGATTAAAAACAGGCCGGGGTTTCTACCCTGGCCTTCCATTTTTATAGCCATCGGCGTTTAGATTAGAGCCCTTTAAACTGAAATCCTTGTTGCGTAAAATAATCAAGCACTTTAGGTAAAGCATACTTCATTTTTGGAAAGGCTTTTGCACTATCATGAAATACTACAATCGACCCTGCTTCGGTATGTTTAATACAATAAGCCAAGCATGCTTCTGGGGTTAGGAGTGGATCAAAATCGCCGCTTAGCACATCCCACATAATGATTTGCTTGTCGAGCGCTTTGGCTTGAGATCGCTTGATTCTTCCGTAGGGTGGTCTAAATAAATGGCTGCTGATTACTTCTTCCGCTTGTTGAATATTGATGAGGTATTCGGTATTGGGGGTATGCCATCCATTTAAATGATTCTCTGTATGATTCCCCGCTGCATGCCCTTCTTGCAATATGCGTTGGTATATTGCTGGATGCAATCGTACATTTTTACCAATACAAAAAAAACTGGCTTTGGCATCGTATTGTTTTAGGGTGTCTAATACAAAAGGAGTGGCTATTTCATGCGGACCATCATCGAATGTGAGGTAAATGGTTTTTTCGTTGGTGGGCATACGCCAGGTATAACCAGCATAAATCATTCTTAACCACCATGGTGTTTTTACCAAATACATATATCAAAGATATTCATTAGGGCTGCATGAATGATTTATATTTGCAGCATGGAGAAGAAAGTTAGGGTTCGTTTTGCACCTTCGCCCACTGGGGGATTGCATTTAGGTGGCGTTAGAACCGTTTTATTTAATTACCTCTTTGCAAAAAAGCATGGAGGTGACTTTATTGTAAGAATTGAAGACACCGATCAAACCAGGTTTGTAGAGGGTGCGGAAGAATACATTTTTAATACCCTTGCTTGGTGCGGACTTACCCCAGATGAAAGCCCTTTGCATGGCGGACCTTATGCTCCCTATAGACAAAGTGAACGCAAAGCTAGTTACAAACAATATGCAGAACAATTGGTGCAAGCAGGTTTTGCTTATTATGCTTTTGATACTACAGAAGAGCTTGAGCAAATGCGTGCGCAATATAAAACAGACGAAAATCCTTCGCCACAATACAATCACTTATTGCGTACTAAAATGCGCAATTCTTTAACGCTTTCTGAAGCGGAAGTTGCTGCGTTATTAGCTGCTGGCACGCCGCATGTTGTGCGCATTAAAATGCCTTTAGACGAAACAGTTTCTTTCACCGATATGATTCGTGGTGAAGTCAGTTTTAATACTTCTCAAGTAGATGATAAAGTATTATTGAAAGCAGATGGAATGCCTACTTATCATTTGGCAGTTGTGGTTGATGATTACTTAATGAAAATCACCCACGCATTTCGTGGGGAAGAATGGTTGCCCAGTGCTCCCGTTCATATTTTGTTGTGGAAGTATTTAGGATGGTCGGCCGAAATGCCAGACTGGGCGCATCTTCCATTGATTTTAAAACCCGATGGAAATGGCAAACTGAGCAAACGCGACGGAGATCGTTTAGGCTTCCCGGTTTTTGCGATGGATTGGACCGATCCCAAAACGGGCGAAAAAACAATTGGTTTTAAAGAGCGTGGATTTTTACCAGAAGCTTTTGTAAACTTATTGGCTTTACTAGGATGGAACGATGGTACCGATAACGAAGTATTTACCATGGATGAATTGATTGCTGCATTTTCTATGGAGCGTGTGCATAAAGGTGGTGCAAAGTTTAATTATGAAAAAGCATTGTGGTATAATCAGGAGTGGATCAAACGCGCTACTGCTGCGGATTTGATAGATCAGGTTTCGGAAACCCTTGCTGCGGCTGAGGTTGCGGGGTTTGGCTCTGTTGCGGGCTCCGCGGCTGACCGTGCAATTTTATTACGTGTGATTGATTTAGTGAAAGAACGTTGCACCTTAATGGCCGACTTTGTTACACAGGGTTCTTTCTTTTTTATGAGCCCTTCCGAATGGGACACAGCTTCGATCCAACCTAAATGGACTGATCAAAAAAATATGTTCTTCATTGAGTTGTCAAAAGCTTTTGAAAGCAGCATTGTTTGGGAAGCCCATGATTTAGAAAATACATTTAAAGAAATTGCGGCAGCACATGGATTAAAACCCGGTGAGTTAATGTTGCCTTTGCGCATTATGTTGGTAGGGGGTAAATTTGGCCCAGGCGTGTTTGATATTGCAGCGATAATTGGTAAGCAAGAAACAGTTGAACGAATTCAAAAAGTGTTGAGTATACTTGAACATAATTAACCAGTCATTATGAAAAGACCTATACGGGTTTTAGTAGCAAAAGTTGGATTGGATGGACATGATCGTGGTGCAAAAATCATTGCCACTGCATTGCGCAACGAGGGAATGGAAGTAATTTATACTGGCTTGCGTCAAACCCCTGAAATGGTGGTGAATGCTGCATTACAAGAAGACGTAGATGCAATTGGTATTAGTATTTTAAGCGGCGCACATATGACGGTTTTCCCTAAGATTATTGCAATCATGAAAGAGAAAGGCATGAACGATGTGCTTTTGACTGGCGGAGGGATTATACCTGATGAAGACATGCTCGAACTCAACAATATGGGAGTGGGTAAACTTTTTGCACCCGGCACTCCTACTACCGATATAGCGAAATATATTGAGGAATGGGTGGGGATTAACAGAAGTTTCTAGTCTCAATCAACCTTTTCAATTAGCTATCTGGCGTATCTTTGCGCCAAATTTTACGATATGGCTTACCAGACCTTATTGACTTCTCTTGATCAAGGGATTTTTACCATTACCATTAATCGTCCTGATAAATTAAACGCACTCAATCAACAAGTCATGACCGACTTGAATAGTGCCATGGACGAAGTGTACCACAACGCAGATATTAAAAGTGTCATCTTAACTGGTGCTGGCCCTAAAGCTTTTGTTGCTGGCGCAGATATCAGTGAATTTGCTGGTGCTACTGTTGCAGAAGGAATGGCGTTGGCTAAAAAAGGGCAAGATATTTTCTTTAGAATTGAAAATTCTCCTAAACCAGTGGTGGCTTGCGTAAATGGTTTTGCATTAGGTGGTGGTTGCGAGCTGGCGATGAGTTGTCATTTCCGGATTGCGTCGAACAATGCAAAATTTGGTCAACCTGAAGTAAACCTTGGATTGATTCCGGGTTATGGTGGCACACAAAGATTGGTGCAACTCATTGGTAAAGGACGTGCCATGGAATTACTCATGAGTGCGGGTATGATTGATGCCGCTACTGCTTTACAATATGGATTAGTAAATTATGTTGTTGCACCCGAAGAACTGATTGCAAAAGCTGTTTCAATTTTAACTGTGGTGAATGAAAAAGCACCATTGGCTGTTGCTGCTTGCATCATGAGTGCCAACGCCGTATTCAATGAGAACTTAGATGGCTATTCAGTTGAAGTGGCAGAGTTTGGAAAATGTTTTGGTACCGATGATATGAAAGAAGGCACTACAGCTTTCTTAGAAAAACGTAAAGCAAATTTTTCAGGTAAGTAACGCATCATTTCTGAAAAGATTATTTGAGTATTAGTTATACATTTTAAACCGTCAAAAACCAGTATATGGAATTTAGAATAGAAAAAGATACTATGGGCGAGGTGAAAGTACCTGCCAATGTTTATTGGGGCGCACAAACACAGCGCAGTATTGAAAACTTTCCTATTGCTCAAGACATTAATAAAATGCCAAAAGAAATTATTCAGGCATTTGCTTATTTAAAAAAAGCAGCAGCATTAACCAATCGCGATGCAGGTGTATTACCAGCTGAAAAAGCAGAGTTAATTGGAACTGTTTGTGATGAAATTTTAGCTGGCAAATTGAATGATCAGTTTCCTTTGGTTGTTTGGCAAACTGGAAGCGGTACTCAAAGCAATATGAATGTGAATGAGGTAGTGGCTTACCGCGGACATGTATTGAAAGGAGGCAACTTAACCGACAAAGAAAAATTCTTACACCCCAACGACGATGTAAATAAATCGCAGAGCAGCAACGATACTTTTCCAACTGCTATGCATATTGCGGCATATAAAATTTTAGTGGAATTAACCATTCCTGGTATTGAAAAATTACGCGACACCCTTGCTGCTAAAAGCAAAGCTTTTATGCATGTAGTTAAGATTGGTCGTACCCATTTTATGGATGCAACCCCATTAACAGTGGGTCAAGAATTGAGCGGATATGTTTCTCAATTGAACCATGGTTTAAAAGCCATCAAGAATTCATTGGCGCATTTAAGTGAATTAGCATTAGGTGGAACAGCAGTTGGTACGGGCATCAATACGCCAAAAGGATATGATGTGAACGTTGCGAAACATATTGCTGATTTAACTGGTTTGCCTTTTATAACTGCTGAAAATAAATTTGAAGCATTGGCTGCACACGATGCCATTGTTGAAGCCCATGGTGCTTTAAAAACTGTTGCAGTTAGCTTGATGAAAATTGCCAATGATATTCGCATGTTGTCTTCAGGACCAAGAAGTGGTATTGGTGAATTATTTATTCCAGACAACGAACCTGGTTCTTCTATTATGCCAGGTAAAGTAAACCCTACTCAGTGTGAAGCGTTAACCATGATTGCTGCACAAGTAATGGGCAATGATGTAGCAATTGGTATTGGTGGTTCTAACGGTCATTTTGAATTGAATGTATTTAAGCCTGTAATGATTTATAATTTCTTACACAGTGCTCGTTTAATTGGTGATGGTTGCGTAAGCTTTAACGATAAATGTGCGGTGGGTATTGAGCCTATTGAAGCCAATATTCAAAAGCATGTAAACAACTCTTTGATGTTAGTGACCGCATTGAATACCAAGATTGGTTATTACAAAGCAGCTGAAATTGCACAAACTGCACATAAAGAAGGAACCACATTAAAGGAAATGGCTGTCAAGCTTGGTTACTTAACTGCGGAGGAATTTGATGCATGGGTGGTGCCTTCACAAATGGTAGGTGAGATAAAGTAATCTAAAGTAAAAGCAAACAGTCCAAATCTCGCTGCTTTTAAATTCTAGCTTTTTTAATAATTAATGCATAAAAAATGTGTTAAGCTAGAATTAAAAAAATGCTCTATTTGGGCTGTTTGCTAATTTACTTTTAGTTGCTTTGATGTTGTGTTGCGTTTGCAAAAAGTTCGAATCAGCATACATCCCCCTAGTATTTTATTAAGCTACCCTATCAAATTGCAAATTCAAAACTAGAGAAATGCTCCAATCACCTTTTTCCTTTAATAAATTGAACCACTTGTTCAATCCAATCCTGATCTGCCTTTAAAATAATATCTGGTTTAATTCCATAGTCCTCATAGGGTAACAGTGCAATGCCATTATTCATATCTGTTGGATAAATTTCAAAGTTCCCGCTTGGGAGTTTTTGTTTTTTACCATAATTACTTCCATACGCTAGCATACCTTTTGTTTGCTGACCTAATACTGTAACATTATTCAATTGCTTTAATTCTAATGTAAATATTTCTGCCTGGCTGAGTGTGCCATTGTTAACAAGCAGTAGCAATTGAGCTTTTTTGGTATAATTCTTTAGCAGCTTAAAGTATTTATTCATTTCCTTTTCTGCACCTCCTTCATTATTTCGCAGGTCTAAAATCAAATAGGGTTTATTAAGCAGGTTGCTTATAGAATCATAAAAGCGTTGTGAAATTTGAGATATGTCTGAATTAGCTTGAAAGGTTTGGATTAAAATATACTGGATTGAATCATTTATATTTTTAAACGAAAATTTTTGTGATTGCTTAGGCAGATTCACATATTCAACCTCTTTAATTTTTTTTGCATAAACTTCCTGAGTAAAAGATCCATAAAAACTACTGTAAACTAATGATTGATTTTGGTATTTCTCTATGGGTTGAAATATGAAGAACTTTAAATAGGGATGCCCATATATTGCCTTATAAATATGCTGATCTGCTTCGTATAGATAGAAAGCAATCTGCCCTTTTTTCCACAAGTTAATTTCTGAATCTAATATAACTCCTATATATTCTTTATCATTATTTTTAAAAACACCTACCCGATAATATTTTCCGTAATGATAAATCCCTTCAATAGAATCAACCGATTTGGTAGAAAGATTCAGTATTAAAGAATCAATATTAATTGCAACTGTTGGATACTCACCAAACAGTTTTGAAGATACAAAACTGTCGATGCTTTCTTTTGTTCTGAAGTAATCATAATTGGGCAGCTGATAAAATCCTACATGATTATCGCGAATAGGGAAGAGCATTTTCGATAAATTATAAAAATAAGCTATGCTCGATGTTGAATTATTGGAATCCGCTAATAAACGATTGTATAACTTATTGTAATCAGCTAATTTTTCGCCTCTAATTTGAGCCTTAAACGAAGCTGTTTTTTGAACAATCAATTTAAGTGCGTTTAAGTCTTTAACATAAGTTCTTGTCTGTGCATGTAATTTGGCTGATATTAGAAGTAGTAGAAGTAGACTATTTAATCTCATACATTCTAAAAATAAGAAAGAGTGAACAATTAAATGCGAATCTAATTTAACGATTTATTTAGTTGGAAGTAGGTAAATTGAAATAAACCCTCCAGCTATGTCAGCATCCGAAAAGTCTTTTTACATTTTTGCTTTCTTAATTTTTATAGCTATTGGTTGCAGCAAAAAACAGGATACTTCAGTTACACCAGCTACCAATATTAGCTATTCAAATTCCCCTTTTGATTTGCAGGGTATCAACGCCAAATTTGCAAAAGACCTTTCTTATGATAGTAAACCAAGAACCCAATTCGATATTTGGACGCCCAATTCAAGTACTCCTACTGGCTTGGTAATATATGTGCATGGTGGAGGATTTACTAGTGGAGATAAAGATTTTGTATATACTGCTCAATCTGGTGGGGCTTGGGATTTTCCTTCAGATATTCGATTTCTACTTCAAAATAATATTGCGTTTGCAACTATTCGTTACACACTATTAAATACTACAGGGGAAACGGAAGGAATTAAAAAGCCTATGAATGATGTTAAAAGGGCTTTGCAATATTTGAGATATAAAGCAAGTGAATTTAATATTGACAAGAATAAAATTATTTTATCAGGCAACTCTGCTGGTGCAGGCAGTTCTCTTTGGATCGCTTTTAATAATAATTTTGCTGATGCTTCAAACAGTGATCCTGTTTTAAGAGAATCTAGCAGAGTAAGAGGGGTTGCTGTTAGAGAAACACAGGCCAGTTATAATATTGAAGACAAATGGGTCAATAACATTTTTGCTGATTACAATCTTTCTTGGTCTGAAATTTTAGCCAATGAAACAGGAAATATTCAAAAAATTTATGGGGTTTCATCTACTGCACAATATCAATCACCAGCCATTACCGCCTATAGAACTGAAGTAGATATGTTAGCATTACTGACTGCAGACGACCCTGAAATTTGGATGAACAATACACAAAGAGAAGTCGTACATCCCTATTCAGGCCCTGAAATTTCTACCCACCACGCTTTTCATGTAAGAGAGTTAAAAAAGCGAGCCGACGCAGTAGGGGTTAAGAATATTTCGTACTACGGAAGAAATCCGATTTTATATGCCCATCCAAGTAATGAAACTTGGACACAATTCTGCAAAAGAAAAATTAATGAGTAATTTAAAAGTCAAGCGCTGATTGGTGTAATGCTAGTTTAAATGTCGATATTCTTGTGGTGTATGCCCTGTTTTTTGCTTAAATAGTTTATTGAAATATTGGGGATACTCAAATCCTAAGCCAAAAGCAATTTCATTTATTGACAATGTGGAATTCAATAAACGATTTTTAGCTTCTTCAATTAAATAAAAATGAATATGTTCTTGTGCATTTCTTCCTGTTTCCTTTTTTAATAGATCACTCAGATAATTTGCTGATAAATGCACCTGATCAGCCAAGTATTTTACACTAGGTAATGTATTAATATCTGATCTAATAAAATAGTTCTTTAAAAGTGATTCAATTTGCGATACAGTCGTTTTATTAGACTGACTTCTGGTAATAAGTTGTCTTCCATAAAATCGAGAACAATAATTCAAGAGCAAATCAATAGTAGCCACTAAAATAGATTGACTATAATTATCAATATTTTCTTGCAGCTCAAGTTGAATTTTTTGCACAGTTTCGTATAAGATATTTTTCTCTTTATCTGAAAGATGAAGGGCTTCTGTGATTTCATAACTAAAGAAGCTCATCTGATTTATTTTTTCGTACAATGAAGTTGCCCTAATCAAATCTGGATGAAAGAATAATCCCCAGCCCAACATGTTTTCTTTCTGGTCAACTTCAACATCTATTTCTATCACTTGACGTGGTGCTATACAAATTAAATTTCCGTCTTGAAAATCAATTGTTTTTCTGCCATACTTAATATGATTTTTGCAATAGTTTTTGAACATGACAGAATAAAAATCAGTAGTGATTTTAGAATCCTGCTCTAACTGTTCACTTACTTTGCTAAAATCTATTACAGCTACTAAAGGATGTTCATGATGACCTAAATTGAATAATTTATATAAATCGGCAATACTATGTAAATGAATTATTGGTTTCATGCACTTCTAAGTTATAGTATTATTAAAGACCAAATTGTGCTTTCATTCCATTTATAAAACTGGCATCATCGTATTGTTGTCGATTTGCTAGAAGTATTTTGGCATCTTCTCCTGCTGTATAACGTAGTTGGTTTTTACCATCAGTTGCAGCTTCATAAATGACTTTTGCCACTACAGTTGCTGGTGATGCATTTTGTGACATAACTGGCATTGCGTTCATTAATGCACCTACTAATTTTTGGTACTCCGGCATATTTTCATCATTACTAAAGTCGAATGATCTTCCCGCAAAATCTGTTGCAATCATACCAGGCTCTACAATTTTAACTTGGCCTCCAAACTGTTCCACTTCGTAATGCAAAGATTCAGAAATGCCTTCTACGGCAAATTTTGTTCCATGATACAAGCTACCTAAAGGAAAAGTGATTTTACCACCTATTGAAGATATGTTGATGATGATTCCTTTTTTGTATACTCTAAAATGAGGTAAGACTGTCCTAGTAACATCTAAGAGTCCAATCACATTGGTATTGAACTGTTTTAGTACTTGCTCTCTTTTAAACGACTCTAAAGGCCCATATGCACCATACCCTGCATTGTTGAGCAATACATCAATTGTTCCAAAGTGGTTAATACCTATACTGATTGCCCTTTCGATGGAATCCAAATCCAACACATCCATCGGAACTACTAATACATGGTCTAGTTGTTTTAGCTCTATTGCAGTATCAGGATTTCGCATAGTAGCAACAACATTCCATCCTTGAGATTGAAAGTATATTGCGGTTTCTTTACCTATACCACTACTTGCACCTGTAATTAAAATGGTTTTCTTCATTTTTAATTGTTTTGTTAAGGTGCAAAGGTTCAGCTATTCATCAACGCATCAGTTATACAAATTCAGGGATATTCTACTGTTTTTACTGATTCTATATTTTAAAACTATAAGGGCACTAAACTATTCAGTGCAGATATATTAATATGAGAAGAGTGAACAAGAAAATTCGAACATTTTTTTAATTCTTGCTGCTACAATTTTCACAAAACGTTATTTATAAAAGCTAGAATTAAAAAGCCGAGAGAATTTACTTGTTCACTCTTTTATAGATATTGAAATCCGGGGGTAGCGAAGATTTGGCTTTTTGCCTTATGCGTGAATAGATTAATAAACCCTCTTCCCTCCTAAATACGTAGCAGTAACTTTTGTTTTAAGTATATCCGTCTCCGCTACTTTCATTAAGTCTTTATCTAACAAAATAAAGTCAGCTTTCTTACCTACTTCTAAGCTGCCTACTTCCTTCTCTAAGAAACCTGCTTTCGCTGCCCAAATAGTCATACCCTTGATGGTCTCTTCACGAGTAAGCGCATTCTCCATTTGAAATCCTTCTGCTGGATAACCTGCTGCATCCTTGCGAACCACTGCTGCTAAAAATGTTTTAAATGGTGATATTTCTTCTACGGGAAAATCGGTTCCCAATGGTAACCATCCGTTTTGCTTTAATAAGTCTTTGAATGCATACGCTCCTTTCATGCGCTCTTTGCCCAATCTGGCTTCTGCCCAATACATATCGCTGGTTCCATGAGTAGGTTGTACAGAAGGCACTACGTTTACTTTTCCGAATAAATTGAAATCTTCGGGTGCTACTATCTGAGCGTGTTCAATCCTCCAACGTTTATCATTACCAGGCTGTAAGTACTTGTTGTAAATATTCAAGATTTCTCTGTTGGCACTATCTCCAATAGCGTGGGTACACATTTGAAAATTGGTTTTGCTCAACACTTGTGCTAATGAATCATAGTGAGACTTATTGCGCAATAAAAATCCACCCCATCCTGGTTGATCCGAATAATGTTTTAACAAACAAGCTCCCCTACTACCCAGCGCGCCGTCTGCATAAACCTTAAATCCGTTCACAAAAAGTTTATCGGTTTTGTATGGACCTTTTTTTAAGTAGGCTTCATAATTCGCATCTTTATCTGATAACATCACATACAAGCGCATATTCAACTGGTTGTTCTTATGTAAACCATCAATAAAGTCTACGTCTTGATGACTCAGTCCACAATCGGTAATCGTTGTTAGCCCTTGCGCAAAACAATTTTTTTCTGCTGTTTGCAACCAAGTGGTTAATTCTTCTTTTGTTGGGGTGGGCATTTTAGCATTTACTGCTGCATCTCCATTATCAATTAATACTCCAGTTAACACACCATTCTTTGTTTCAATTTCTCCTCCTACTACTTTATCTCCTGGCTTTATACCTGCCAATTCTAGTGCAGCTGCATTCGCAATGGAAGCGTGTCCATCCACTCGCTCAATCACAACTGGAATATTGGGGAAACGTTGATTCAACAATTCATTGGTTGGGTATTTTTTACCCGGCCATTTGTTCTGGTCCCATCCACGGCCCTTAATGAATTTTAGCTCTGGATGCTTTTGTGCAAATGCAACAATTAAATCCACTGTTTCTTCCCAGGTTTTGGTATTATATAATTCTACCTGAAACAATGATGCGCCATAGCCCATAAAATGTGCGTGAGCATCTATGAATCCGGGATATAAGGCTGCCCCTTTTGCATCTACCACACTGTCTGCCTGGTATTTACCAGTGATAGCATCATTGGTTCCGGTAGCTACAATTTTTCCGTCTTTAATGGCCATTGCTTCTACTCCGCTAAAAGCAGAATCAACGGTATAAATCACGGCATGATGCACAATAGTATCCACGCGATTGCTGCTGCATGCTGTGATAGTTGCAGCTAAAATGAAAAGCAAGAATTTATTCATAAGGGTATTTTAAAATATCTGTGTTTTGTCGTTCACTTCAGCGTTGGTAACAACAGTATGGTGTTGTTCTTGTTCGGGTCTATTAAAGAATTTATTTTGGAAAACCAAGATGGCAATAACCCCAGTAGAAATTGCCATATCAGCAATATTGAATACAGGTCTAAAAAATTCAAATTCTTCTCCGCCCACGATGGGAATCCAGTTTGGATAATGAGAATTGGTAATAATGGGGAAGTATAACATGTCTACTACTTTGCCATGAAATAATCCCGCATATCCTCCTCCTGATGGAAACAATGTAGCAACATTTTGTGTAAATGGATTACTAGCTTCGAAGATGAGACCATAAAACATGCTATCTATTAAGTTGCCAAGTGCTCCTGCATATATTAGTGCTGCACATATTAAAAAGCCTTTGTGCTGTTTCTGCCTGATGAAATTGCGTATCAGGAATGATCCCCAAATAACTGCCCCTAATCTAAATAAAGTGAGGGCTATTTTTCCAAACTCTCCACCAAATTTCCAGCCCCAGGCCATGCCTTCATTTTCTACAAAATGGAGTCTAAACCAGGTGCCTAGTACATTGTGCTCTTCCCCTGTATAATAATTCAGTTTAATGTAAAACTTAGACGCTTGGTCTACTAAAAGAATGGTCAGTATAATTAGAATAATCTGCTTTGCTTTCACGGCTTAATTTTATCGTAAAAACAAAGATAAGGAAAGGAGGTTGCTTTAATTACCCCCCTTCCCTGTTGTATCTTTTTTAACAGTTGTGTCTTCCACAATCTGAACAGGCGTTGCTGTAACAGTAAAGGTTTCGTTTATTTTTTGCATATCTCCGCAATTGGTATCTGCTCGCTTTAAAGCCAATGCATAGCGTCCTGCTGGGATATTATCAAATAATCCAGTTGTATTACTGTATACCTGATTGTTCACCAAATTGGTTAAGATATATTGTACTGCAACTTTGCTGTCATTTACTGCAAAATGCAATACCCCATTTTTTGCATCTTCTGTAGTAGCTGGAACATTTTTGGTCATTTTGATATCTACTTCCAACACAGATTCTTCTACTCTCAGTTTTCTTTCTACTGGCTTACATACATCACTATTATTAGAGTATACTAATACGGTATATTCGCCTCCCGCCAAATTATTAAACATCCAAGTTGGCATATTCGTGAAATCGGTTTTTACAATTTCCTTCTTCGTTTCTGTTCTTGTTAATACGTAACGGAAAGGACCTACTCCTTGTGTAATATTCACTGTAAAAGATCCATTAGGTGTTTCAGAACAGCTACTTTTTACAATATTGGTCACATTAATTTTTGCAGCAACTGGTTCAGTTAAAGTTGCAGCAAACTCTACTTTATTGTTACATGAATCCGTTACTTGTATAACGTATTTTCCTGCAGACAGTCCACTGAATACGACTTCTCTGTTCTTAATGGTTAATGTGCCTGCTTGTGGTAATATGGTAGCGTTTAGCGCTGCTGGATTACCGCCTCTAAGTGATACAGTTACCGATCCATCTGATAAACCGTTACAAGTAACCGCCGTTATTTTTTTATTAACCTCCTCCAATTTGGGATGCTCATTAATTACAACAGGATAATTCACACTACATGCCCCTGCATTGTCATCGTCGTTGGTCAAAAACAGTTGATAAGTCCCTTTTGCAACTCCAGTAAATTTTGCCGTTCCGTCTGTACTTTTTACGGTTTTATCGGAAGGCTTTAATTGCAATAAATATTTTTCGGTAAACCCTTTGATATTATTAATCGTTATAATTCCTTCGCTCACATCTTTACATGTATTATTAATAACGATATCGCTGAGTTGAATAGATGGTGCTGCAGGCATATATACAAATGATTTTGCAGCAGACATTCCCAATTCTTTCCCAACCATTAAAGACACTCGCGTATTTACTTTTTGGTTCCCCATTGGCTCTGCCTTTAATACATCTGCCAAAGATATTTGCAACTCAGGAACACTGGTTGTACTCAATAAATTCCAATCTGCAGAACCTTCTAATTGGTATTCCCACTTGAATAAAACGTCTTCTTTGTTAGGTACTAATGACGCACCAGTAGTTAATTTTACTTTATTGTTACTGCAATACTTTGCAGAAGCTATATCGGTACTAATATCATCGGCGGATGGCAAAGTATATTTTACTTTGTATTCAATAGAGAAGTTACCTCCTGCAGTGGTTGCAGTCATTTTATTAGAAAAAACACCTGGCTTAATAGACTTTAAATCTATCACCCATTCTCCGAATTCATGCATTTTGTCTTTGTTAAACAAGCCACTGCCATCAAACTCACAATCGCCTTTTTTCTTGTTTTTTTCAAAAGCCTCCATTTTTAATCCAATAGCTGTTCCATTACTTAAATCCCATTCAATGTTTTTTAAGGGGTAATCAACCATTGCATCAGTCTGCTTAAAATCGACTAAATGAAAACAATTAAAGCCTTCGCTATCCGTATTATTTAAGAGTGCATTGTCTTGCTTGTTAAAAAATTTAATTCGAGGATCGGTTCCGCTTTTATTGGAATATTTTAAGTGCACATCTGTTAATACAATACTTACTTGAATCTTTTTTTGTGCATTTACTTGTGCTAATGAGCATATAGCACAAAATACAAGCATTAAAAGCTTAGTCATCTTCATATAATTTTCTTAACGTGTCCAGCCTGGGGGGAGGGCTAATTATTTGCGTAGTCTAAGACCTACATAGATCATATACATTCCTGGTCTGCTGGTACCTTGTGGAATTTCGCTTATATTATTGATCGCAAAATTATACCTTGCTCCTGCCATCAAACGTAATGGCAAATTCATTTCAGCTCCTATTACACCAGATAATTCTGTCGTTTTAAAAGCTGCTTTAACGTCATTTTCGATATTGCCTGTCTTAGATTTTGCAGTAATTAAGAAGCCCATCTGTGGACCTGCATAGGCTTTTAAAAAGCCAATCTTAGTTTGCAATAACAAAGCTGGTGCTGCTACGTAGGATAAATTGGTTTCTGAAAAAGCAGCGCCTGCTCCAGTATAAGTTCCTCCTTTAGAATAGAATCCCAATTCGGTTCTTAGCGTAATAAAATGTCCTATTAATCTTGAATTCAAAAAGAAAGATCCGCCAATATTGGTTTTGGCTTCTTCAGCCACATTGGTTGTGATAATTGAGTTGTAGTCTAAGTTAGATCTTTGCAATCCTACTATAAACCCAATTTCCTTTCTTTTTTTGTCGTTATCCTGGGCTAAAACACCAAGAGTTGTACATGCTAAAACTGTTGCTGTGAGCAGAATGTGTAATTTCATAATTAGTTGAATATGCATTAAAAATATAAAATTTAGTTAACTTCTCAAGGAATTTTGATAATTTGTCTCTTATTTACCTATATCTAGGTAACTACAATTAATTAAAGACCACCCCCCGGCCACTTTATTGATATGTTTTGTACTATGAGAAAAAAGTACCTGCTATTATTTTGTAGTGTCCTCATCATGGGGCAATTGGTGCATGCGCAAACAACAGCCGATTTAATTAGGGCTGCCAACAACAAAATCCTTTTTAAAAACTACAAAGAAGCCATATCCAACCTCAATAAGATAGTGGCTAAAGAAACGGAAGGAACCTATGCAACACAAGCATACTGTTTAAGGGGCAAAGCGCATGCTGGTTTAAAAATGTTTAAAGATGCCCTTGCCGATTACAATTATGCCATTCAATTAGACCCAAATAATGTGGAAGCCATTCAAAATAAAGGGATTCTTCTTATGGAGAATGATAAGTTAGAAGAAGCATTAATTGAGTTTAATACTGCCATCCAAAAAAACATCACTTATTTAGATGCCTATATGAACAGAGGCAAAACCTTATTTAAACTAAATAAACATGCATTGGCACTAGAAGATTTGAATAAAGTGGTTAAAGCAAATCCTACTTATGTGGATGCACTTTTATTAAGGGCTTCTATTAAGCGTGGATTAGACGATATCAATGGGGCTTTACAAGATTGCACCAAAGCCATCGAAGAAGATGAAAATGCTACTGAAGCATATATGATTAGAGCCAATATAAGATTGGTATTAGGCAATCCAGGTGCTGCCATATTAGATTTGAATCAAGCTTTGGAAATTGAAGACAGTAATGAGTTTATCTATTTTCAATTAGGGAATACTTACTTCAGTGCATCCGACTTTAAAAATGCCATCAAGTTTTATTCTAAGGCCATTACTTTCAATAGCAAGGATGCCAGCTTTTATTTACAGAGGGGATTGGCAAAACAAAAATTGAATGATAAGGCAGGTGGTTGTGCGGATATATCTATGGCTGTTCGATTGGGAAGCATACAAGCTGAGTATTTAAAAAATCAGACTTGTAAATAATTACTCTTCTATATACACTCTCTTTACTCTTAAACTAATGCCAGTCATTATTTCATAAGAAATGGTTTCTGCGGCTTTAGCAACTTCTTGTATGGAGATATGTTTCCCAAAAATCTCCACTGCATCCCCAGGTTGCACATTGGGTATATCGGTTACATCTATCATACACATATCCATGCATATTTTTCCAACCGTTGGGGCTAATGCATTTTTGACCCACATTTTGCCAATACCATTTCCCATTCTTCTTGGATAACCGTCTGCATAACCAATTCGAACGGTTGCAATAATGCTGTCTCTTTGCAAAACACCTGATCGATTGTAACTAACGGTTTCGCCAGCTTTCAAGGCTCTCACTTGTGCAACCGTAGTCTTAAGTGTAGCCACTGTTTGTAAAGGCAAATTGATTTGATTAATATTATCTGCCCCATACAAACCTATTCCCAATCGTACCATATTGAATTGCCAATTCGGATTGCGTCGGATGGCTGCTGTGTTTGCTATATGCTTAATAAAGCTATACCCCAATGCTTTTTCAATTTCATTACAAGCTGTACTAAATAGTTTTACCTGATGTTCTGTAAATGCATCTTCTTTTTCATCTTCACTTGCTGCCAAATGACTTAATACCGATTTAACCCTGAGTGTTTGTTGTTGACTTAACCAACTGGCTAATGCATTTATTTCTTCTGCATCAAAACCCAATCGATTCATACCCGTATTCAATTTGATATGTACTGGATATTGTTGCAAACCTTGTTGTGAAATATATTGATGAAATGCCTTGAGAATTTGAAATGAAAATAATTCTGGTTCCAATGAATAGTTGACCATTGCATCAAAAGAATACTCATCTGCACTCATTACCATGATAGGTAAATGGATACCTGCTTTACGAAGTGTTACGCCTTCATCTGCATAAGCCACGGTTAAATAATCTACTTGTTGTTGTTGCAATCTTCTAGCCACTTCTCCTGCCCCACTTCCGTATCCAAATGCTTTTACCATCGCCATCAATTTGGTTTTAGGTTGTAGCAAAGTTTGATACGCTTTTAAGTTATGCACCATCGCAGTCAAATTTATTTCCATGATGGTTTGGTGTACTTGTTGTTCTAACCAATGCGCCAATTGCTCAAATGCAAATTTTCTTGCTCCTTTAAGCAAAATATAGCTTTGCTGAAATAGGGCTTCATGCAAATGCTGCAATACTTCTTGGGTATTGGCGAAAGATTGTATAGCAAACGGGAATGACTCCTTTTTGTGTTGCGTAAAATAATGACTGATTTCAGGACCTACTGCAAATAGTTGTTTAACCCCACTACTACTTAACATTTGTGCTACTTGATGATACAATTGTTCTGCTGGCTCTCCCGTATCTACTATATCAGATACAATAGCAATGATGGGTTGCTGATTGGCTTGCTCTTTTAAAAACTGCAATGCCAAAGACAAGGAAATTTTATCGTTGCTATAACTATCATTTAATAAATAACTCTGATTGATGGCCCTTCTTAACTGCATCCGCATTTCTACAGCTGTTAGTTGTAGTACGCGTTGTTGAATAACCGATATACGATAATTCAATTGCAATAAAACCAATACACAAGTCAATACATTTTGTAAAGAAGCTTCATCGGTAAAAGGAACTTGTAATTGGAATTGATCTTGCTGATACTGCAAAATAAGTGTGGTTTCAGAAGCCGACTTATGCTGATCCAGTAACTGCAATTCAGGAAGTGGATTCGCTTCATTCGTTGTTCGGGTTGCTGAACTAAGTAACGGCTTTGATCCCCAAGATACAATACTAGCTTTAGTAGGTAAAGCAAATGGAATATGATCAGATGCTATTATTATTTTACTAGCACTGGCAAATAATTTTGATTTCTCTGCTACTTTTTCTGCTACACTTGCAAATCCATCATTGTGTGCGTCACCTATATTCGTAAATACGCCAATTGTTGGTTGAACAATATCTGCCAAAGCTTGCATTTCCCCTTTTGCAGAAATTCCCACTTCAAATATTCCCAATTCGTGTTGCTCATTTATTTGCCAAACACTTAAGGGTACTCCTATTTGAGAATTATAACTTCTAGGGCTTCTTACTATATTAAAATCTGGTTGTAACAATTGAAATAACCATTCTTTTACAATGGTCTTTCCATTACTACCGGTTATTCCTATTACCGGGATATTGAACTTTGCTCGGTGCTGCTTTGCAATAGTTTGTAATGCTTTAACAGTGTCGGGTACAGTAAAAAATACTGCTTCAGCAAACGTATTGGTTTGAATAGGTTCATCAATTACAAATGCGCGCACTCCTTGCTGGTACACATCCGAAATAAAATTGATGCCTGTTCTTCTAGGCCCCTTGATGGCAAAGAAAATACTCTTTGCAGGATCTACAATATTTCTACTATCAGTTACTAGATATTGAATAATTGAATTGCCTTGGCCTGAAATGGGCTGTTGCAAAATAGCTGCTATATCATTCAACTGGTAATTCATCGCGGTTATTTAACAGAATCGTCGATAACGTCTTGGGGTGTTCCTCTTTTTTCTAAAACAATAGAATATAGAATTGATCCAGAAATGCATAATACAATCACACCCAACGATAATGCTACCTGGCTGGTTTTACTCATCCACATACTTAAATAATGTTCTCCCAACATTTTGACACCAATAAATACCAACACAATGGCTATACCTTGTTGCAAATAATCAAATTTGGTAACCGCACCTCTTAATAAAAAGAACAATGAACGTAAACCCAATACTGCAAAAATATTGGAGGTATATATAATTAATGGATCTTTTGAAATACCCATTACTGCAGGTATTGAGTCTAATGCAAATACCAAATCAATCGCTGCAAGTAAAATAACAACTACAAATAAAGTAGTATAAACAGGCTTTCCATTTTCGCGTATCATGTATTTACCACCACCATCATGATTGACCAATGGTAAGAAAGATTTTAAAAACTTATAAATTTTTGAATTATGAGGATCAAACTGTTCATCTTCATTGGCTTTAAACATATGATAGCCTGTGTAAATTAAAAAGCCTCCGAAAATATACAACAACCAAGAAAACTTAGCTACTAGGGCTACACCTAAAGTAATAAATATGACCCTGAAAATGATGGCCATTAAAATTCCTAACAACAATACCCTTGAATAATAAGCTTCTTTTACACCAAATGCATTGAAGATTAAAATGAATACAAAAATATTATCAATGCTTAAACTCCATTCCATCAAGTAAGCACTTAAAAACTCAAAAGGCAATTGATGTTTACTTACATCTGCCCCGCCACTGTCAGCTGCCAATGCAGGACCTTCTATCCAAAGGAATACAAAGAAAGCCACTGCTAACCCTACCCAAAAAATGGTTTGGTTTAATGCTTGCTTAATGGTAATGCTTTTATTTTTTTTACTAAGTAAACCTAAATCAAAAATTAAAGCTACCGACAATACAATTCCAAAAACTAAATAAACAATTTGATGTGCATTCATAATAAAAGTTCAATATTAAATACTGTAGCGCTTTTTACGCCACCATTGAAATAAATAGCCTACCAATAAAATCATCGCTACAGGTAACAAAACATTAATCAATTGCCAGACTGTTTTTTGGTCTTGCAGCTTTTGTTTGTTGAGTAGTCTTAAAACAACTGTTTTATTTCTACTTTCAAACAATGAATTATCAGATGAAAGATAATCTATACTATTCAGAAAAAAAGCTTTATTGGCAAAGCGATAATTTTCCATCTGTATTAATCCCATCGGTAATGGGCCAGTAGTATTGCTCACTTCATTGGTAACAATATCTCCATCCGCCACCACAATTTGTTTTCCTGCTTTAGCTGCTTTAGACAAATAGGGTCTTCCCGTATTTGCTTGTATAGAATCCATTACAGCCTTGGGTAATCGATTACTAAACAGCGAATTAAATTTACCTTCCAATAAAACAGCTACTGGAATAAAACTTTTATTAAAGCTGAACAAGTCTTCTTGACTTTGTACGCTATTCAATGAAACCATTGCTGGTGAAGGCAATATTCTACTATTGGTATCTGAAGCCAATAATATGGTTTTTTGAATACCTTTTGCCATTACCGTATCTATGCTCGATGGAAAAATAGGCAATACCCTATCTAAGTTAGCCGAAATAGGATTGGGCGTTCTGGCCGATAACAATGGATAATAAGGCCAAGGTACCCGTTGCATTCGTATACTTCCGTCAGGATTTTTTCCAACCACCAAGGGTATTTTAGAGCAATTCAAATCTTGCAATAAATCTCCATTGATTCTAACTCCATACTTAAATAATAATTCATCTAAACCCAGTCCTCTATCGAAAGCAGTGTATTGTCCTTCTGTTCTTTTTAAACTATCTAATTCTGCATGCAGTTTGTCTATAAACCAAATGATATTTCCACCATTCATAACATACTGATCAAGCTTTAATAAGTCTTCATCAGTAAATGCTTGTTTGGGTTTAACAATCAATAATGTTTTTATAATGGATGCATCAGGATAAGCTTGTTTTAAATCGAATATTCCCAACCGATAATCATTCCGTAAGCTTTCACCTAAATCGTTTACCGTTAAATCGGTTGGTTCTCCATTTCCAACCACATAGGCAACGGTTGGCACTTCTTTGCGAATCAATTTATCAATTGCCGTAGCAAATTTATTTTCAAGTAACGCTTCTGCTGCATTGCGTGTTGCTTCTATATCTTCTTGTGGCTCTTCTGTTAAAACATTAAACTGTTTGTAAATTTTTCTGCTACTTCTTAAATCGACTGCTATTGGTGGCTGATTTTTTTGGTAATGCACCAACGCACTTGGAACAATCAATTGGTTTAATGTGGCTTCTCCTGAGGATTGTTCAACACTAGCTTGTTCAAATATCACACCTATTTTCTGTAAACTATCGTATAGTACTGCTCTAGCTGTATCATTGGGTAATCCTTCACCAGGTTTTCTAAAAATAACCCTGATCTGGTTATTGGCATGATTATTAAAAGAGGCCAAAATATCATTTGTTGCAATACTTAGCTTTTTATAATCAGCTGGCAATTCTCCGGTCAAAAAAACTTCCACTGTTATAGTGGAATCAATTTTTTCTAATAATTCTACTGTAGAATGACTGAGTGTAAATCTTTTGTCTTCTGTTAAATCCAATCGATTACTGATGGTTCCACCTAACACGGTAATGCTTACCAGCAGGGCCATGGAGACCATTGCCTTTGATGCTTTTTTAGGCGCTTTGGTTAATTGTAATTGAGTGATATACAAAAAGAAAACAATTACAGCAGTGAAATAAATGATATCAGAAGCCGCTAAAACGCCCCGACTAATATTGGCAGCATGTAATTGAATACCCATTAATTCAATATAGTAATCTGCCCCACCACTAAATACCGAAAGTTTAGCGATTGCTGTAAACCCTGCAAATAGCACAAAAGAGAGTAAGCCCCCCAATCCAAATGCAGCAATGGTGTTATTGGTTACACTACTTGCATAAATGCCAATGGCGGCAAATACTCCTGCGAGCAAAAATAAACTGATATAACTTCCGATAGTTGCGCCAATATCAATCCCACCTGTAACACTTAGCGCTTGCATCGAAAACGCATATACGATTGTGGGAAACAATGCAATCAATATGATTAATAGAACTCCAAAGTATTTACCGAATATAATTTGTCTTAAACTGAGTGGTAGCGTTTGCAATATTTCATAGGTACCAGTTCTCATTTCTTCTGAGATGGTTCGCATTGTGATTGCAGGAATTAAAAACAACAATAACCATGGCATCATTTGAAAGAAAGGAGCCAGGCTGGCATATCCAAAATTGAGCAAACTGGTATCGGGGAAAACAAAAAATAATAGACCTGTGAGTCCTAAAAATACGCCCAACACCAAGTATCCGGTTAGGGAAGCAAAAAACTGTTGCCACTCTTTTTTACAGATAATCCACATGCTTCAAAACTAAAGTTTTTATAAGCAAAAACCCCGACGAATCGGGGTTTTACTATTGAATCTAGTTAATTTAACAAAGTCATTCACGAAAAGGAAAGTTGGTATCCGCGGCAGATTTTCTGCCAACTAAACCGCAAAGCTTTCTCCACATCCACAGCTTCTACTGGCATTGGGATTATTAAAATAAAACCCTTTCCCATTTAAGCCATCTGAAAAATCAAGTTCTGTATTTACTAAATATAAAAAGCTCTTCAGGTCGGTTACCACTTTCACCCCATTATCTTCAAACACTTGGTCCATTGGTTTGATTTCGTTGTCAAAGTCTAGCTTATAGCTTAACCCTGAACAACCTCCACCAACTACACCTACTCTTAAGAAATAGCTTTCATCTCCAACCACACCTGCTTCTTCCATCAGCTGTTTTACTTTAGCCTTGGCTTTATCGCTTACGTAAATACTATTTTCTGTTGCTGTTTCGCTCATACACTTTTATTAATGGTATTAGTGAATTCTTTCCTCGAACACCAACTCTTCTAAACCATTCTTTTTTCTGTAATCGTTGATGGCGCTTTTGATTGCGTCTTCAGCCAATACAGAGCAATGGATTTTTACTGGAGGTAAGTTTAGTTCTTCAACTAACTCCATATTATCAATAGCGACTGCCTGATCAAGGGTTTTTCCCTTTAACCATTCTGTTGCTAAAGAAGAAGAGGCGATTGCAGATCCACAACCAAATGTTTTAAATTTTGCATCGGTAATTACACCTGTAGCATCGTCTACTTCAATTTGTAAACGCATTACGTCTCCACACTCTGGTGCCCCTACTAAACCAGTACCCACGTTGGTTTTTGATTTATCAAGTGTTCCTACGTTTTTAGGATTACTATAATGATCAATTACTTTTTCTGAATATGCCATGGTATATTTATTTATTTATGTTATTGAATGTTTTTCTTTTCGGGGGGATTCAAGCCACTATTAATGGTGAGCCCACTCAATTTTATCCATATCTACTCCTTCTTTAAACATTTCCCATAATGGGCTCATGTCTCTAAGTTTCAATACGGTTTCGCTTACTGATTTAATGGTATAATCAATTTGGTCTTCAGTAGTAAATCTGCCTAAACCAAAACGCAATGAGCTATGTGCTAAATCATCTCCTAAACCCAACGCTTTTAATACATAGCTAGGCTCTAATGATGCAGAAGTACAAGCTGATCCAGATGATAAGGCAATATTTTTATTAAAGCCCATCAATAAACCTTCTCCCTCTACATATTTGAAAGAAATATTGGCAACATGTGGTAAGCGGTGCTCACGGTTTCCGTTTACATAAGCTTCTTCCAATTGTACCAATGCAGATTCTAACTTGTCGCGTAATTTGCTTAAACGTGCTGCATCATCAGCCATTTCTAGTCTTGCTAATTCACATGCTTTACCAAAACCTACAATACCTGGTACATTCAATGTTCCACTTCTCATTCCACGCTCATGTCCGCCACCGTCCATTTGGGCAGTTACTTTTACTCTTGGATTTTTACGACGAACATACAATGCACCAATTCCTTTTGGACCGTACATTTTATGCGCAGTAAATGCCATGATATCAATACCGTCTTTGTTCACATCTACTGGTATTTTACCTACCGCTTGTACCGCATCTGAAAAGAATAAAACCCCATTCTTTTTTGCAATTGCACTGATTTCTTTTACCGGCTGTATCACCCCAATTTCGTTGTTGGCATACATTACTGCAATCAAAATAGTGGTTGGTTTTATAGCTGCTTCTAATTCTTTCAAGTCAATTAATCCGTCTGGCTGAACTTCTAAATAAGTAACTTCTGCTCCAGCACGCTCTAAATGCTTACAAGTATCTAACACTGCTTTGTGCTCGGTAGTAACCGTAATAATATGATTACCCTTGGTTGCATACATTTCGAATACCCCTTTAATAGCAAGGTTATCGCCTTCAGTTGCTCCTGAGGTAAAAATAATTTCCTTAGGGTCTGCTCCAATTAATTTGGCCACTTGCTCACGCGCATAATCTACTGCTTCCTCTGCCTCCCATCCAAAAGGGTGGTTACGGCTGGCTGCATTACCAAAATGTTCGGTAAAATAAGGGATCATTGCTTCTAAAACCCTTGGATCCATGGGTGTAGTTGCATTATTATCTAAGTAAACAGGTAACTTCAACATAAATGATTGCTTGTTTTTTCTATTAACACAAAAGTATAACAATAGGTTCTATAATTTTGGGGCCATTCATACAGTATGGTTGTTTTTCCTCAATTCGTAAGGAAATATATAAATTAATTATAATGAATAAAATTGAACATATCGGAATTGCCGTAAAAGACCTTACCACCAGCATCTCCCTTTTTGAAAAATTACTGAATAGCCCTTGTTATAAAACGGAGGAAGTTGCTTCTGAAAAAGTAATGACCGCTTTTTTTAAGACTGGGGAATCTAAAATAGAGTTAGTGGCTTCTACCGATCCAGATGGGGTGATTGCTAAATACATCGATAAAAAAGGGGAGGGCATGCACCATATAGCTTTTGATGTAACCGATATTCATGCAGAAATGAACCGTTTGGTATCAGAGGGTTTTACTCTTTTAAGCGAGACGCCTAAAAAAGGAGCAGATAATAAATTGGTTTGTTTTTTACACCCGAAGGGAACCAATGGGGTGCTGATTGAATTGTGTCAGGAGATTAATTAAAGTCCCAACTTTTCAATGGCAACCTGTGCGGCAATTTGACTGGCGTCTTTTTTGTTACCCGCTTTGCCTTGTGCAAATACTTCTCCATCTAAAACCGCATTCATCGTGAACACGCGGCGATTACCTTCTAATTTTTCTTCGGCCATTTCAAACGTAATGGTCTTTCCATTCTTGTTGGCCCAGCCAATTAATTTGTTCTTCAAATTGATATCGATCAATTCTAAATCTTCCATAAACAAATGTGGAATCACAATTTGTTTCAAAATCCAATTCTGCGTCTTAGCGTATCCCTTATCTAGGTAAACCGCTCCAATTAAGGCTTCCAGCGTATTACCAAAAATTTGACTTCCCTTTAAAGCATTGTCGAACTTATTGTAAAAAGTCAATTTTCGCAATCCCATTTTCAAGGCAATATCATTGAGCTGTTGCCTGTTCACCATCTTAGAACGCATCTCCGTTAAAAAACCTTCTCCTTTATAGGGGTATAATTTGAATAAGTAGTCAGCAACTACAGTACTTAAGACTGCATCCCCCAAAAACTCTAAACGCTCATTATTTTCATCGGGTGTTTCTTTAACTGACCGATGACTTAATGCACTACGATAGAGTTGCAAGTTGCCAGGTTGTATACCCAACATATTGTTCAACTGAACTTCAAAATCAGTCGCTTTTTTTGGTTTAAATAACTTTATTAAAAATTGCACTTTTTATGCTACGTATTTTTTCACGATAACGCATGCATTGTGACCACCAAAACCAAAAGTGTTACTCAATGCAGCACGCACGGTTCTTTGTTGCGCTTTATTGAACGTGAAATTTAATTTTGGATCCAGTTCAGGATCGTCAGTAAAGTGATTGATAGTAGGGGGGATAATATCGTGAATCACACTCTGGATGCATGCGATGGCTTCTATAACACCCGCTGCACCTAAGCAATGGCCCGTCATAGATTTGGTTGCACTGATATTTAAATTATACGCATGGCTACCAAATACTTCGGTAATTGCTTTCGCTTCAGCGCCATCTCCCAATGGGGTTGAAGTTCCATGTGTATTGATATAATCAATTTCATCAGGTTGCATACCTGCATCTTTAAGGGCCGCTATCATTACATTTCTTGCACCTAATCCATCTGGATGTGGAGCTGTTAAGTGATATGCGTCGGCTGTTGCTCCGCCACCTGCAATTTCACAGTAAATTTTAGCGCCTCTCTTGATGGCATGTTCATATTCTTCTAATACCAAACAACCTGCGGCTTCGCCCATTACAAATCCATCCCTGTCTTTGTCATAAGGACGGCTTGCAGTTGCAGGATCATCGTTTCTTTCGCTCATGGCTTTCATGGCATTGAAACCTCCTACACCTGCTTCACTAATAACGGCTTCTGATCCACCACTAATAATGATATCAGCTTTGCCTAGTCGAATGGTATCTACTGCAGCAATAATGCCATTGGTGCTAGATGCACAAGCACTAACTACTGCAAAGTTTGGACCGCGGAATCCGTGACGCATGGAGATTTGTCCGGCCGCAATATCCAAAATCATTTTAGGAATAAAGAAGGGATTGAATCTAGGCGTACCGTCTCCGGTTGCAAAATTCTGTACTTCTTCCTGGAAAGTTCTTAGTCCACCAATACCGCTGGCGAATATTACACCTACTCTATCGGCATCAATATTTTCTTTGTTGATTTGGGCGTCTACAACGGCCATATCACTTGCATATAGCGCCAATTGAGCAAAGCGATCTAGCTTTCTAGCTTCTTTCTTTTCCATGAAACTGGTAGGATCAAAGCCTTTCACTTCACAGGCAAAACGGGTTTTGAATTTACTTGCATCAAATAAAGTAATGGGAGCTGCTCCAGGTACACCATTGATTAGTCCTTGCCAATAATCTTCTAGATTATTACCAATTGGAGTGATGGTACCTATACCAGTAACAACTACGCGCTTTAATTGCATACAACAAACCTGTTTATGTTATAATCCGCCTTCTGTGGTAAAACCTCAAAAGACGGATTAAAATTATTCCTTACTAAATAGATATTCTTACTTAGCGTGCTCTTCTAAATAAGCAACTGCCTGACCAACAGTGGTAATGGTTTCAGCCTGCTCATCAGGGATAGAGATGTTAAATTCTTTTTCGAATTCCATAATTAATTCAACGGTATCCAAAGAATCTGCACCTAGATCATTGGTAAATGAAGCTTCGTTGGTTACTTCTGCTTCGTCTACGCCCAACTTGTCTACGATGATTTTCTTTACTCTTGTTGCGATGTCTGACATTGTTAAAGTTTTTGTTTACTGCGGCAAAAATATACAATTTGAGATATAAGCAATGTTTTAAACAACTTTTGTTTCCACAGTTTGGCGTTTTAATGCGCAATAAGTTCGTTTTAAGGCTATTTTTTTAAAAAATGATGGGTATATTAGTGGTATGGCGCTCAAAATGATTCAGCACGGCTCTAAAGAATACGAACAAATGGTAGCATTAAGGCACCAATTGTTGCGCAAACCCTTGGGGCTGCATTTTAGCGCCGAAGAATTGGCCAACGAAAAAAATAATATTCTGCTGGCTTATACCGACGAGGGAATCATGGAAGCATGTAGCATGTTGGTGAAAGTAGATTCCAATACCGTTCGGTTAAGGCAATTAGCCGTTCTTTCTGGTTTGCAGGGCAAAGGAATTGGTAGAGCCATGGTTCAGTTTGCTGAAAATTTAGCCAGAGATAATCGCTACCATAGAATCATTATGCATGCCAGAAAAGACTCCATCCATTTTTTTGAAAAATTAGGCTATCAAGTAGAAAGTGAGCCCTTTATTGAATTAACCATTCCCCATGTGGTCATGGGTAAGGAACTATAATTTTTTTAGCGAAGGGTTTGGGTGGATCATAGCCGCCGCATATTGAGGTCTCTGCCTATTTTGCTGCGATTCCTTTTTTTAAAGTTGCTCTTAATTCATGCCTAAATTCTTCTCCCATTCCGTCCTTAGGTACCATGAAAAAAGACTTGGAACTAAAATACAAGTGAAAAAAATGCGGGCTTTCAAAGTAATGGCTAAACTGGTTCCAATCCCAATGAATATATCCTCTTTGGTTTTCTAGGGTAACTCCATTGTCTTTGAACGCTATCGTGAATTGATCTTTAAAAGTATCTGCTGCTTTCTTATAAATAGAATTCGGCAGGATATACCAAAAACTTGCCATCATCATCACCCATATAAACGAACCCAATAAAAAAGGTTCGGGTCTTATTTTTTTACTATAAAAAAGAATAGCAG
The DNA here is from genome assembly GCA_943371295.1 of Synechococcus sp. UW140. Taxonomy (GTDB): domain Bacteria; phylum Bacteroidota; class Bacteroidia; order Chitinophagales; family Chitinophagaceae; genus Sediminibacterium. Next base: position 29,113 of record CALRUG020000018.1, read on the forward strand.
CTACAATGGCAAATACATTTACCAATACTACCAATATTTTTACTTCGGGCCTTTGCACAAAATGATACCTCAACCCTTGTATAACTTTCTTTTTGTCGTAGCTAAAAGCGTGTTGCATAAAACAAAATTAACCAAATTTTATTGAGGGTAGTTTTTTAAGCCCCAATTCGCTATTTTTAAAGACTAACATACTTTTTATGCAATTGAGCAAGCCCAAACTCAGCTTCATGCAAATCATCAACATGAATGTGGGTTTCTTTGGAATTCAGTACAGCTTTGGTTTACAACAAAGTGCGGTGAATCCTATTTATGATTTTCTAGGTGCTAAACCCGATGAAATCCCCTTGCTCAATCTAGCCGGCCCCATGACGGGATTATTGATTCAGCCCATTATTGGCGTACTCAGCGATCGAACTTGGCATCCCCGTTTTGGAAGAAGAAAACCCTATTTTTTTATAGGCGCATTATTTTGTAGCCTTTGTTTATTTCTATATCCATTTAGTACTTCTCTTTGGATGGCCGCAGGATTATTATGGGTATTAGATGCTGCCAACAATACCGCCATGGAACCATATCGTGCATTTATTGCAGATAAACTTCCTGCACCACAATTAGCAACTGGTTTTTTAACGCAAAGTTTTTTTACAGGGTTGGGCATTACCCTTGCAAATATTTCTTTGTTCTTTTTTCAAAAATATATTCCTGGTCAACATGGGGCCATTCCTTATTGGGTATTCGGTTCCTTCTTTTTAGGATCCATATGTTCTATTAGTTCTGTTCTCTGGAGCATTAGTAAAACACCAGAGATTCCACCCACTCCAGAAGAATTGGCTGTATTACGTGCACAGAAAAAAGGAATCTTTCAACCCTTTATTGAAATTGGAGAAGCCATTATACATATGCCAGCAGTGATGTGGAAACTAGCACTGGTTTATTTGTTTCAGTGGTATGCACTGTTTTGTTATTGGCAAAATGCTTCTAAAAGTATTGCACAATCTGTTTGGAAAACCAGTCCTAGTGAAAATAAAACTTTGTACGAAGAAGCCGTAGGCTGGGCAGGATTAGTAAATGGCTGGTACAATGTGGTTACTTTTTTATCTGCATTTGGATTGGTATGGATGGCTAAGAAATTCTCTCCTAAGAAAGTACATGTTGTTTGCTTGCTCATGGCAGGCATCGCTTTATTGAGCTTTCCGCATATTGAAAATAAATTCATGCTATTTGTACCTATGGCTGGTTTTGGTATTGCTTGGGCAAGTATGATGGGTATTCCTTACTTGATGGTCGTAAATGATATTCCCAAAGAAAAATATGGAGTGTACATGGGCATCATCAATATGATGATTGTAATTCCAATGATTTTACAGACCACTACTTTTGGTTGGGTATTAAATAATTTCTTAGCAAATGATTCTGGTAAAGCCATTTCATTTGCTGGGGTTTTATTATTGTTGGCTTGTGCTGCAACACTTTTAATAAAAGATGTAAAACCAGAAGAAGAAATACAGGCGGTATCCGTTGGAGGACACTAATAAAATAATAATTAATGAACTATTCATTTTCAGTTGAAACGATTACCTATTTATTTAAACGAAATTTACATTGATGAAAATTCTCTGCATTGGTGAAGCTTTAATAGATATGATTTGTACCAATAAGGGCATGTCTTTATCGGAGGGGTCCGATTTTTTAAAAAAGACAGGTGGCGCGCCAACCAACGTAGCTGCTGCGATTGCTGCATTAGGTGGTGAAGTTGATTTGGCTGCTAAAGTGGGTAAAGACCCTTTTGGCAAACAACTCATTCAAACAATGGAGTCTTTTGGAGTGGGCACCAATGCCATGCTAGAAGACCCCAACCATTTTACCACATTCGCTTTTGTATCATTGATGCATGATGGTGAAAGAGATTTTGTTTTCAACAGAGGGGCAGATGGTCAATTATCCATTGAAGACATAGATGCCATCAATTTAAATAATGTAGGAATTATTCATTTTGGATCAGCAACTGGTTTCTTGCCAGGACCTTTGCAAGCTGCTTATTTGCACCTCTTGCAAAAAGCGCTGCACCATAAAATTTATATCAGCTTTGATCCCAACTATCGACATCTGTTATTCCCCAATAATACCGATTCATTTGTAAGTCAAAGCTGGCATTTCTTGCGCAATTGCAACTTTTTTAAAGTGAGTGACGAAGAAGCGATGTTGCTTACCCATACTGCAACATTGGAAGAAGCAACTGCTGTTTTATTAAAGGAAACTTCTGGCGTTTTTACGATCACATTGGGCAAGGATGGAACTTTATTAGGCTTAAACGGCCAGCAATATATCATTGAGTCTATTCCAGTAAAACCTGTAGACACTACTGGTGCAGGAGATGCATTTGTTGGTGCGGTATTGTATCAATTAAGTCATTTAGATCAATCATCTATTCAATCACTTTCTTTGGATGAATGGAATAAAATTATTTTGAACGCTAATAAAGCTGGCGCAAGAACTTGTGAATACATGGGAGCAATGGAAGCTTTTAAATTCTTAAACAATCAAATTTTTCAGTAAATCATTTATTCGTGTATCAATATTTACTTCATCAAAAGATTAAAAAAATTTGCAACGATCAATTAC
>CALRUG020000019.1:0-31471 GCA_943371295.1 Synechococcus sp. UW140
AAACAAATCATCAAACACGGCAGATTAGCTTTTAACCCTATTTCTTTCAAAATAAAATGTAGCCCTGAAGAAAATTTGCACGAGTTAGTAATAGTTGCAGAAAACCTTGGAGAAATCCCCCCCAACACTGCATTGATGGTTATTACTGCAGGCAAAAAAAGATATGAAGTGTTTTTAACTTCAAATGAAAGTAGAAATGCTAAAGTAATCGTAGAATTTATTCCAAAGCATTAAAATTTCAGATTCCAAGTAACAGATGGCAAGACAGGAAACAGTGAAACTTGTTTGGCTGAAACATTGAGTGTGCCATTAGATGCAGCTCCCTCTTGATCAAAATATAAGAAATAAGGATTGGCTCTACTGTATGCATTGTATAAGCTAAATACCCAATTGGTGGTGTACTTGCGTTCCTTTTTGGGCTTAGGTGTATAAGTTGCAGCGATATCCATTCTATGGTATGCCCTCATTCTGTATGCATTGATTCCACTGTATTGTTGAGATAATACCCCTCCAATAAAATAGAAACGCTCTGGTACCGAGATTGCATTACCCGTTCCGTATACAAATACCCCTGCAATCTTCCATTTATCATTAATGGTATAATTTGCCACAACTGAAAGATCATGCCTTCTATCGTATCTGCTTGGAAATTTTTGTCCTTGGTTTAGATCAGGGAATTTTCTCCAAGTCCAACCTAAGGTATAACCTATCCAACCTGTTAATCTTCCCTTTACCTTATTTATAAATAGTTCAGCGCCATAACTCCAACCTCTTCCAAAAACAAACTCTTCTTCTGGATCTTTTAAAGATGGGGTATATCCCTCTTTATATTCAACCTGATTCTCCATTGTTTTATAATACACTTCTAGTGAGGTTTCAAACATTCCGTTATTGAAATTTTTGAAATATCCTGCTGCATACTGCCAACTTAATTGAGGTTTTACTCTAATGGTACTAGGCACCCACAAATCGGTAGGCAATGAAGATCCTGCATTGGTTACCAGATGGATGTATTGTAAGTTTCGAGTAATCCCTGCTTTAAGTGAACTGGTTTCGTCTAGGGTATACCTTAAAGTTGCTCGAGGCTCTAATCCCCCATATTGTTGCACTATTTGTCCTGACCCATAAACGGTACTGTCTAATTTATTGCCATTATTGTCTCTTGTATAATTGGTATACTTGCCCGTTTGCTGAAATAAACTGTATCTCAAACCTACATTCAATTTGAGCTTAGTATTGATTTCCCAATCATCTTGCAAATAAACCGCCCATTCTCTTGCAAATTTCTTGCTTGCATTATTGGGCGTAAATACTACACTGTCTTGATTCCCACTCACAATATTGGGTAAGAATGTATGATGAGTGAATTGTACGCCAAACTTTAATTTATGTTCTGGACTTGCATAATAATCAAAATCTGTTTTGGCAGTTAAATCTCTAATTCCGGAAGAAAGATTGATATTAAAATCGTTTTGCGATCCATTTAAATTAAAATGATAATCGTTGTAAACCAGTGTAGTATTTGAGAATAATTTCTTATTGAAAATATGGTTCCATCTTACAGTTGATGTTGCATTTCCCCAATCAATTAAAGTTTTGAAAGATCTTGCAGCATTATTGAAATTGAATTTATCTCTGCCAAAATAACCACTGATGTATAAGTGGTCTTTCTCTGAAATTTGAAAGTTCATTTTTGCATTCAAGTCATAAAAATAATATCCTGAACCATAAAAATCACTTGACTTGCTAATCAATGGTTTTGTTAATGCATCTATATAAGTTCTTCTTGCAGAAACAATAAAAGAAGACTTTTTGTTTTTAATAGGTCCTTGAATAGAGAATCTAGAAGCAATCAATCCAATACCTGCATCTATTTGGGTTTTATTATTGTTTCCTTCTTTCATGGCAATATCTACCACCGATGAGAGACGTCCACCATATTGAGCGGGCATTCCACCTTTAATTAGACTTACATTCTTTATGGCATCTGAATTAAATACGGAGAAGAAACCAAACAAATGCCCTGTATTGTAAACTACTGCATCGTCTAATAAAATTAAGTTTTGATCTGGGCCGCCACCTCTTACATAAAACCCTGCGTTACCTTCACCTGCATTTCTAACCCCAGGCATCAACTGTAAGGTTTTCAAGATATCTACTTCTCCTAAAAAAGCAGGCAATGCTTTTGCGGTATTTACAGACAGTTCCATTTTGCCCATTTGCGCTGTCTTTACATTATTGTCCCTTCTTCTTGCACTCACTGTTACATCTTGTAATACAACAGCCGAATTAGGTAATAATTGTATGAGCAGTTCCGTATTGGTATTAAAATCTACCTCTAGCTCCTTCGATTGATATCCAATATAGCTGCAGGATAATTGGTATTTTCCTTTGTTTAAAGTGATAGAGAAGAAACCGAAATTATTACTGGTAACGGTTTTCCCAGAACCCTTTACTAAAATAGTTGAACCAATGAGGGTTTCACCAGAAAGCGCATCTTTGATGTATCCATTCAGGGTTACTTTTTCTTGTCCTAATCCAACGAATACCCCATGCAATAAAATAAAAAACAGATACCATTTTCTCATACTAAGTCAACAATTGGATGATTGAATGGTTCGTTACAACTCTATTTAACAAAAAAGTTTAATGTATCTTTTACTTCACCACATTCCAACATGGTTTTGGGTAAATATGGATTCTGAATATCAGCAGAATTGCTTAACCAGCTTGCCCCATTGTTGTCCATCGCCATAGGGCAATATTGATTATATATGATTTCTTTGTCGTATTGTACTTTTTGTATTAATACCAATAATTGCTCGCCCAACATTTGAAATGCTTTGCGTTTTTCTTCAATATCGCTCTCTCCTTTTAATCCTATTAATTCTGCTTGAATGGATTCAATCAGTATTTGGGCTGCTTTTTGTACACTATCAGCCTTCAATTCTTTAATAGGGATTGCCTTAATCGAATTAGATAAACTATCCGCTGCAGCATCAATGGCGGGTATTTGCTCCTTAATAAATGTATTTTTTAAATCATAATAACGGTGTAGGAAAAGATTGAACTGAGTATTAAACAGATCAGAATTAGCGCTTTCCCTTGTATTATCATAAACAATTGATACTTTCTCTTCTGTTAAAGTTGGTTCGCCACAGGCTACAAAAAGCAGGATCATCGATACAAAAGCGATATTTCTCATTCAAGCTAAATTTAAAACAAAATTAAAGCAATTTCATTTGGCAGCCCATTCCAATTACCTTTGCACGCAAAATAAAGACCTGCAATGCTGATTGGATTTCAAAATGTAACATTCGAATTTGGTGCAAGAGTTATAGTAGCAGATGCTACCTGGCATATTCAACCCGGAGATAGAATAGGATTAGTGGGGTACAATGGTACAGGTAAGTCTACCTTATTAAAGGTATTAGTGGGTGAATACACTCCTTCGAAAGGTACAGTTGAAAAAAGTAGGGAAACGACAATTGGTTATTTACACCAAGATTTATTGAGTTTTGATACCAATGAAAATATTACCGAAGTAGCATTAGGTGCTTTTGAAAGGGTTCGTGCATTGGAAAAAGAGATTGAGCAGCTAGGAATTGAATTAGAGAAAAACCCAGAAGACGAAGAATTATTGATTAAATACACCGATAGCTTACACGAATTAGATGTTTTAGATGGATACAATATCCATCACAAAGCAGAGGAAGTATTGCATGGTTTAGGTTTTTCAAATGAAGACTTAGTTAAACCCTACAAACAATTCAGTGGAGGTTGGAGGATGCGGGTTTTATTGGCAAAAATGATTTTGCAACAACCCGATGTATTGTTGATGGATGAGCCTACTAACCACTTAGACTTACCTTCGATTGAATGGCTAGAAAAATACCTGATTCATTACAAGGGCAGTGTGGTAATTGTGAGTCACGATAAATTCTTCTTAAATAGAATGGTCAATAAAATTGTTGAACTGTATCAACAAGAACTACATATTTATTCCGGAAATTATGAGTTCTATGAAACAGAGAAGGAAATAAGAATTGAAATGCAACAAAAGGCATTTGAAAATCAGCAAGATTACATCCGCCAACAAGAAAGATTCATAGAACGATTTAAAGCAAAAGCTAGTAAAGCCGCTCAAGCACAGAGTGTCCAAAAAAGATTAGATAAGCTAGACAAAATTGAAGATGTTCAGTTGGAGCGGCCAAATATGCGCATCAATTTTCAACTGGAAAAAGTGCCTGGTAAAATTTTAGTAACGCTTAAAGACGTTACCAAATCTTTCGGCAATCTTACTATTGTAGAAAATGCATCCGCTGAAATTGAGCGAGGCGATAAAATAGCTTTGATTGGAGCGAACGGAAAGGGTAAGTCTACCCTGCTTAGAATGATAGCAGGTACCGAGCAATTTAGTGGAGAAAGAATTTGGGGACATAATGTAGAAGAGAGCTTTTATGCACAGCACCAGCTTGAGGCACTAACCATGACCAATAATATTCTAGAAGAATTACAAAGCTGCGGTAGTAAAAAAAATGATGTTGAATTAAGAAGTTTGTTGGGCTCTTTTCTGTTTAGCGGTGAAGACGTCGATAAAAAAATCAGGGTATTAAGCGGAGGCGAAAAAGCCAGGGTTGCGCTAGCTAAAACCATTGTAAGTAGAGGAAACTTTTTAATTCTGGATGAGCCGACCAACCACTTAGATATGCACTCAGTTGAGTTATTGGCTGAAGCTTTAAATAAATATGAAGGTTCTTATATTTTAGTAAGTCACGATCGTTATTTTATTTCTAAAACAGCTAATAAAATCTGGGAAATTGTAGACCATCAAATTAAAGAATTTAAAGGAACTTATCAAGAGTGGGTGGAATGGAACGAGCGAATGGAAAAACAAAAAAAGGCCAATTCTGGTGACAATAAAGAATTAGCAAAACCTATTGTAAAGAAAGAGCCAGTTAAAGCAGCCGAACCAGTTGTTAAAAACACGCAGCCAATTAATAAAGAATTACAAAAAGAACTTCAAAAACAACAAAGAAGATTAAGTCAAATTGAAGATTCAATTAGCAAAGCCCAAGAGGAGCAAAAGAAAATGGAGATTGAAATGGGTAACCCAGCTATTTATACCAACAAAAATCAATTTGCTGAATTAGAAAAAAATTACAAAATAGTAAAAGACAAAATCAGTACACTCAATAAAGAATACGAACAAGTTTTTGAACAAGTACTAGAATTAGAAGCAAAAGGGTAAGACCGAATTATTTTTCAGAAGGGTTGCTCTTACCTGCTAGTAATTTTTCGAGTGCAGTTTCAAGCCTTCTTTTTCTAGTTTCCTCTTTTTTTGCGCCTTCAATCCAATTGACATATTCTTTTTGATTGGTGAAGGAAAGAGAGGTAAAAAATTCTTTTGCTTCCTCGTGTGTAGTAAATAATCGATCTAATTCAACTGGCGCTTTTACCAATCTTTTTTCGAAATCCACCCCATTTACTGCTAATTTAGCTTCAGAAAAATTCCTTTCTTTATTGGGGATTTGATCTGTTTTCTTAAAACGCATTGCACTCCAAACATGGTCTAATGCCACTTGACGAACACACTCAAAATTTTGAGCCGTTAAACATTCCCAACTGCAGTCTCTATTTAAATCGCTTGCAATTTTGCTGGTCTTCTTAGGATAAGCAATCCATAATTTACTTTCATTGTGCAAAGCAGGAATTACTTCCTTTAACAAATTTTTTAATTGCTGTTCACTTAAAGCAAAAACTAATGCAAAATCTACTTTCTTACTTCTTAATAAAGGAGTAATATTTTTAGCATAAGTTAGTTTAGCAAATTGTTTCTCTACTGAAGAAGGTAATCCCTGAATAAGTAGATTCTTCTCGTCCTTTAATTGAAGTTTTTCGAGTAGCGTTTGATTCGACATGCCTTAAAGGAGTTTTATAAATGCAATTAAAGTTGCAAAGTTAAAAAATTGTTATGACTTTTTATAGTAATTCTGAATGGTACTTGCCATGATTTTTTCAAGAGCAGCCATTCTTTCAGCGTCACTGGGGTGAGTACTCAATATAGAACTGGTATTTCCTCCACCTGCCGCAACAGACATCCTTTTCCAAAAAGAAAGCGCTTCTCTTGGATCAAACCCTGCTAAAGCGGAAAACATTAAACCAAACCGGTCTGCTTCTAACTCATTGCTTCTACTGAACGCAGGCATAATAGTGCCTGAAGCAATTCCATAGGAGGCATTAAAAATGTCTTGGGTTAATTGCGGCTTATTAGATAATGCAATTGACATTCCTGCACCCAATCCTTGTTGAAGTAATCCTTGACTCATCCTTTCACTTCCATGTCTGGCCAAAGCGTGAGCAATTTCATGTCCCATGACTACAGCCAAACCTGCCTCGTTTTGAGTGACAGGTAATATACCAGTATAAACCACAATTTTTCCGCCTGGCATGCACCATGCATTCATTTGTTTGTCGTTCACTAAATTAATATCCCAGGTATATCCTTCCAATTCAGCTGATAATCCCTTTTGCTGATAATATTTTTTAATAGCTGTAACAATTCTTTCCCCAACTCGCTTTACCATTGCAGCTTCTTGGGTTCCGTTTACTACTTTATTGGTATTTAAAAAAGATTTATACTGGCTTACTGCCAATGACTGGGCTTCCGATTCTGGTACCAATGACAATTGTTTCCTCCCGGTGATGGCATTTCTTTGACAAGCTATGGCTAAAACAATAGTCGCCAATAGCATTACTGATTGAATAATCTTTTTCATGTAAAAATTTAAGTACAACAACAATTACTTTCTTCTTCTATCCTTATCCCTTGATCTAAATAAAGGGATTTTACTCTCTGTACCTTTTAAAATTCTGCCAATGTTTTTTTGGTGGGTTAGTATCACCATGAGTGCAACGAGCACCGCAAAAATGCGATACAATGTCTCTTTCTCATTAAAAATGAATAAAATAAAAACCATGAATGAAACGCCAGCTAGTATAGAGCTAAGTGAAACGAATCTGGTTAGATATAATACAATTAAAAATACACCAACACAGCAAAGCGCTACTAGTGGCTGAATGGCAACCGCCATCCCTAATAATGTAGCAACGCCCTTCCCTCCTCTAAAACCAGCCAAAATGGGGAAAATATGTCCAAGAACAGCGGCAAGCCCTAATCCAATCATAAAATTGGTCCTATCCCATTCATCAGTCAAATAATAAGGAAGTAGAATGTACAACGAAGTGGCTATAATCCCTTTCAACACATCTACCAACATTACAAAAGTGCCCCATTTAGAGCCTAGTACCCTAAATGTATTGGTAGCACCAGCATTACCACTACCGTAATCTCTAATATCAATCTTGAAAAAATATTTGCTAATCCAAACAGCTGTTGGCACTGAACCTATTAAATAAGCCAACAAAATCAATATAACTTCGTTCATGTACGTATTTATTGGGGGCACAAAGATAAACAATTATCTAAGTTAATAATTTCTTAACACAAAAACGAACTTAATTAACCGAAAATTGTATGGCTACCCAGCCATCTTTGGCCATAGTTTGTTCATACTTGAACCCGTTCCGCTTACACAATTGAATCATATCTAGTTCATCACTTACTAAAAGACCACTTAAAATCAACAATCCATTGGGGTGAATTATTTGTGGAAACAATAACATATTAGCTTCTAGAATATGTCTATTAATATTGGCAATTACAATATCATATTGATCATTAATTGCGATGGTATCGGCTAATTCAATTTGAATGTTTTTACATCCATTTACTTGAACATTTTCTTCTGCGTTTTCAATACACCATTCATCGTTGTCTACCCCTTTAACAAATGAAGCACCTAGCTTCTCTGCTAAAATGGCTAGAATGCCTGTTCCTGTTCCAAAATCAAACACTTTTCTCCCATTAAAATTGATTGATTCCATCAATTTCATCACCGAATAGGTAGTACCATGATGGCCTGTACCAAAACTCATTTTAGGGGTAATTATTAACTCGTGTTTTACCGATTGAATGGGTTCATGAAAGGAAGCCCTTACGCCAACAAAATCATCAACCTGCATAGGACTAAAATTAGACTCCCATAAAATATTCCAGTTCTGTTTATCAATGGTATGTATGCTTGCTGATAATTGATAGGTTGATAATAAATTAGACAGCTCTTGTTGATTAAAGTCTTTTGCTGAAATATAGGCTTTCAATAGATTCGACTCTTCTAAGAATCCATCATAACCTAATAAGGATAATTGTGCAATCAATATTTCGGATAGGTCTTCTGACTGCTGACTTATTGGAATGTTTACTTCTTGGTATTGTTGCGTCATCTCAGTTAATTAAAATATTAATGGCCCGAATACGGGCCATTAATAATAAAAAATTATTCAAAATTATCCTTCGTTATTGGGATTATTTTCTCTTGGTTTTGCTTCAGGTCTCGGCATTAAGGCTTTACGACTTAATTTAAATTTGCCAGTCTTAGGATCAAGTCCAACCAATTTAACTTTCACCATATCTCCTTCCTTGAATAATCCATCCATGGATTCAAGACGACTCCAACTAATTTCGCTGATATGCAATAAGCCTTGCTTTCCAGGCATGAATTCTACGAAAGCACCAAACTCTTTAATACCTTTAATTGGTCCTTCATAAACATCTCCTACTTCAGGAACTGCAGTGATACTGCGAACCCAATTAACTGCTTTATCTAGGCTTTCTTTAGAAGCAGAGAAAATACTTACTTCACCTGTGTTACCTACTTCTTCAATATTAACGGTTGCACCAGTTTCACGCTGAATTTCTTGAATCACTTTTCCACCTGGTCCTATCACTGCTCCAATAAATTCTTTATCAATAATTAACTTAACCATTCTTGGTGCATGTGGTTTCACTTCTGCTCTGTGAGCAGGAATGCAATCATACATAGCATCCAAAATATGCAATCTACCTGCACGTGCTTGTGACAATGCTTCCATCATCACTTCCATACTAAGACCATCTACTTTGATATCCATTTGTACGCCGCAAATACCATCTCTAGTTCCTGTAACTTTAAAGTCCATATCACCTAAATGGTCTTCATCGCCTAGGATATCAGTTAAGATGGCATACTTACCGTCTTCTCGAGTGATTAAACCCATTGCTACTCCACTAACATGCTTAGGAACAGGAACACCTGCATCCATTAATGCCAACGATCCAGCACAAACAGTAGCCATTGATGAAGAACCATTACTTTCTAAAATATCACTTACAATTCTAACTGTGTAAGCAAACTCTGTTGAAGATGGCATCATTTGCTTTAAAGATCTTTGAGCTAAGTTACCATGACCTACTTCTCTTCTTCCAACTCCACGCATCATTTTAACTTCACCTGTAGAGAATGGTGGGAAATTATAATGTAAGAAGAATTTAGAATATTCAGATTTTGCCGCTGTTTCAGACAACAACTCATCTAACTTAGTACCGAAAGTAACCGTTGTAAGTGATTGAGTTTCACCTCGTGTAAACAAAGCAGATCCGTGTGGAGTTGGGAGTGGTTCTACTTCCATTGCCAATGGTCTTACTTCGTCTAACTTACGACCGTCTAGTCTGATGCGGTCTTCAAGAATCATATTTCTAACTACTTCCCACTTAAGGTCTTCATAGTATTTCTTTGCTAATTTTTTCTGCAAATCTGTAACATCTTCAGGCAAACTAGCCATGATTTCATCCTTCAATGCACTGTATGCATCAGAGCGCTCATGCTTAGCTGAACCCTTTCTAGAGATTTCGTAAACACGGTCTTTCGCAAAATTGTAAACCAATTCCTTGATTTGCTCATCTTGTTCAGGCTTCTTGTAATCACGCTTTGTGGTAACACCCGCTTTCGCTCTTAATTCAGCTTGTGCTTTAATTTGAATGCGAATGGCATCATGAGCAATTTCTAGTGCTTTAACTAAATCAGCTTCTGCACATTCTTTTGCTTCTCCTTCTACCATCATCAAATTCTTCTCGGTAGCGGCAATTAAAAATTCTAAATCTGAATTAGCTAATTCTGATCTTGTAGGATTGATAATAAACTGTCCATTTACTCTAGCAATTCTTACTTCAGAAATAATTTCTTTAATTGGAATATCTGAAACAGCTAATGCAGCTGATGCAGACAAGCAAGCCAATGAATCTGGTAAAATATCTGCGTCACTAGAAATCAAACTCACTAATACCTGCACATCACATAAATAATCTTCTGGGAATAATGGTCTTAATGCGCGATCAATTAAACGGCTGGTTAATATTTCATAATCATTTAATCGAGCTTCTCTCTTGAAAAATGAACCAGGAACACGTCCTGCAGAAGCAAATTTTTCTTGGTAATCTACGCTTAAAGGGAAGAAATCCTGCCCGTCTTTTGGGTCTTTATTGGCTACAACGGTAGCCATAATAATACAGTTTCCTTGTTGAACAGTAACAGCTCCATCTGCTTGACGGGCTAATTTTCCTGTTCCAAGAGTTACCTGACGTTTTTCGTCGAGGCTAAATTGAACACTTATTGGTTGTGATAACATAATCGTTTTTATGAATGGTGTGGAAGTAACTAAGCCTACTTCACTGTTTGGATAGGCTGATTGTAAGATACAGGATAAAACAACTATTCCCAACTACAATAAAATGTGAGTTGGGAATGGTTTTATAACATGACTGAAGTATTATTTTCTCAGACCTAATTTTTCAATTAGCGCACGGTATCCGCTTAAGTTATGCTTTTGCATATAAGCCAATAAACGCTTACGCTGACCAACCATCATCATTAATCCACGTTGAGTTGAATGATCGTGCTTGTTCGCTTGTAAGTGTTTTGAAATATGGGCAATACGCTCAGTTAAAATAGCAACTTGCGCTTCAATAGAACCTGTGTTGCTTGCTTTTCCACCAAATTCAGCAAAAATGCTGGCTTTTCTTTCTGTAGTTAAATAAGGCATCTCTAAGTTTTTAAATAGACTCCGGAATTAGACTCTTTCTTTTTTTTCGGTGCAAAAGTACCATTTTTCCTTAAAAAATACAAATTATATGCATTTTTTTAGTTTATACTGGGTAAAAGGGAGAAAATATCCTTTAATTCCTATTGTTTGATATAAAAAAGCCTAGTTATGCAGCATAAAAAATATTAATTTGTCTTATCTTCATCCATTCTAAATTAATCATTATTAACTCTTTATGTTCGCGGTAACTATTTTAGGAAACAATTCAGCATTACCAGCCTACGATCGGCACCCAAGTGCACAGATAGTTACCATCAACGACCAACTTTTGCTAATCGACTGTGGCGAAGGTACCCAAATGCAGTTATCAAGGTATAAAATACGCAGGGGGAAACTGAATCATATCTTTATATCCCATTTACACGGGGATCATTATTTTGGACTTATTGGGTTAATTAGTAGCATGGCTTTGTTAAACAGAGAACAACCATTGCACCTTTTTGCCCCTCCGGGTTTAGAAGAAATTATTTCTCTGCAACTTAAAGTTGCATCAACTACCCTACCCTATGAACTTGTTTTCCACCCTTTAAACGAGGAAGGTATAATTTTAGACACCCCTAAATTTTCAGTAGAAACTTTTCATACTCAGCACAGAATTCCTTGTTGGGGCTTTTTAATTAAAGAAAAAAAACACCCAAGAAAGCTAGATAAAGAAAAAGCAATCGATCTGAATATTCCTGCTGCTTATTATTCCTCACTAAAACTGGGATACGACTATACAGCTAAAGACGGCTCAGTAGTATATAATGACCAGGTAACATTACCGAATCTCCCTGCCAAAAGTTATGCGTATTGTGCAGATACCATTTATGATGAAAGACTTATTGAAATAGCTAAAGATGTAACGATGATTTATCACGAAGCAACTTATTTAAATGGTATGGAAGAAAGAGCGGCAGCTAGATTTCACTCTACCACTTCTCAAGCTGCAAACATAGCATTGAATGCCAATGCTGGAGGATTATTGCTTGGCCACTTCAGTAGTAAATTTGAAGAGCTTCATGATTATTTAAAAGAGGCTTTAGAAGTATTTCCTAAAACCCAATTAGCTATAGAGGGTGTTACTTTTAGAATATGATCACAACTTTTGTAAGGCCAATAACCTTAATTATTTTTTTAATTATTTTCAGTCCACGCCTTGGTCTTGCTCAATACCAAAAAGAAATTGATAGTCTTAAAAAAATAACTCCTACAGTTGTTAAAGATACCAATCAATTGAACAACCTTGCTCAACTGGCTTTTTATTATTCATTTGTAGACTCTACTAATACTTTTTATTACGCCAACCTTGTTAGTAATTATTCGAATGCTTTTGTTTACAAACCAGGAACCGCTGCAGCACTCAGAGCAAAAGCCAATTATTTTATTATCAAAAGAGTTCCACAAAAAGCCATACCCTTTTTAAATCAAGAAGCAATCATTTGGCAACAAATTAAAAGACCTAAAGAAATGGCTGCCAACTATACCATGTTGGGGCAAGCATTCTCTTTGTCTGGAAATTTTGAAGAGTCTTCCAATTATTTTGACAAGGCTGAATCAATTTATAAGAAACTAAATGACCTAAAAGCGTTGAGTGTATTATATCACAACGCTGGTGCCATGTTTACTGAAAAGACAGAGCCTAAACTAGCATTGGTGTATTTAATCAAATCTTTAGAAATTCAAGAACTACTTAATGACACTAAAACAATTGGCGCAACCCAAAATAATATTGGCAGGCTTTTTTATCAAACAAAGAACTATCCAAAAGCAATTGAATATTTTACAAAATCCATTAATGCCAATTACCTTTCACAAGATTGGAGAAACTTAGGCATTGCGCATGTTAATATTGCAAACGTTTATGTCGATTTAAATGATTACCCAAAAGCAATTGAAGAACTCAATAAAAGCCTAGGATATTTTAATAGAGTAGATTTTAAACGAGGCATGCAAGTGGTCTATAATAATATGGGGGCCATGAATATTAGGCAACAAAATTATGAAGCAGCCATCCCATTGTTGAAAAAAGGATTAGAATTGGCTAACCTTAATCAATCCAAAGCTGGCGTAGCATTAATTGAACAGAATATTGGATTTTCTTTAACGGGTTTAAAACAGTACCCACAAGCACTTGAATGGTTTGAAAAGGCAGAGCATACAGCAATAGATACAAAAGCCGATGATTACAGTTTTGGGGAAATTTACAATCACCGATCTTCCTTAGACTCGGCAATGGGCAACTACCAAAGTGCCTTAGTGTATAGAACCAAATACATGCGCATTAATGAAAAATTCATGGGAGATAAAGTGATAAAAGAAGTGAATGAATTACAAACCAAATATGAAACCCAAAAAAAAGAATTTGCTATATCCCTACTAAATAAATCAGACTCAATCAAATCGCTAGAAATAGCCAATCAGCAATTGGCAATCAATCAAAGTCTATTTAAAATTGCAGAACAAAAATTAAAACTAGCAGATGCGAATTTACAAATCATATCCGACAGCTTGTTGCTAAGTGAACAAAATAAACAATTACTACAAGCAAAACTAGATTCCAGTTTTAAAGAAGAAAAAATCCTAAGACTAGCAGAACAAAATAGAATTAAAGAACTTGAAGTTAGTAGAAAGAACAACCAAATTATTATTGTATTAATCAGTATGGGCTTTTTAGCCTTAGTCATTTATTTTGTTTACAGAAGAAATAAACTAATTCAAGAAAAAAATTATCAGCAGAAACTTCTAGAAGAACAAAAAAATGCCGCTATGGCTGTAATAAATGCAGAAGAGCAAGAAAGAAAACGAATTGCCAGTGATTTACATGATGGTGTTGGACAATTAATGTCTGCAGCATGGATGAATTTGCAAGCATTTAAAAACCAAATTGGAGATTCAACCATAGCAGGGTTTGACTTATTGGATAAGTCTTTAGCACTGGTAAATGAAAGCTGTGATGAAGTAAGACAAGTGAGTCATAATATGATGCCCAATGCGTTATTGTTAAAAGGATTGGTTAAAGCAGTTCAAGAATTTACAGGTCAAATAAACCAACGAAACTTAAAAATCAATTTAACAACCGAGGGACTCACCGATAGTTTACCGTCTCATATTGAAACAGTACTTTATAGAGTTATTCAAGAAAGCGTTAATAATGTAATTAAACATGCGCAAGCAAGTAATTTAGATATATCAATTATTAAATCTGCAGATGGAATAGATGTAATGATTGAAGACAATGGAATTGGGTTTAATATAAATCAATTGAGCCAAAATACTGGTATTGGCTTATCGAATATCCAATCAAGAATACAGTACCTAGAAGGTACTGTAGAATGGAACTCTAGTGAAAATAATGGCACATTAGTAGCTATATTTATACCATTCAAAAAACAAAATTCCAATCATTCATAATGATTCATATTGGCATTGTAGACGACCACCAAATTGTTATTGACGGATTATCCGCATTGCTGAATAATCAATCAGATATATTGATTGTATGCACCGCCAATAATGGGAAAGAAATGTTAGACCATTTAGTAGAAACCAGACTTGACGTATTGCTTACAGATGTGATGATGCCAGAAATGAATGGACTAGAACTAGCTGAATTGGTTAGTATCATGTACCCAACTACAAAAATTATAGCACTGAGCATGAATGGAGAGGGTGTAATCATTGATCAGTTAATCAATAAAGCATCCATTAGTGGATATTTATTGAAACAATCCAATGCCAATGAATTAGTAGTAGCAATTAAAAAAATTGCCAACGGTGGGCAATATTTCCCAGATAATATACTTGATGCGCTAGAAAACCATTCGGCAAATAAAGACATTGTAGAAGCTGCCCATTTGACTAATCGAGAAATTGAAGTAATTAGCTTAATGGAAAAAGATTTATCTAATAAACAAATAGCTGAAGCGCTTAATATTGCAGTTAGAACAGTAGAGACCCACCGAAAAAATATTTTTCGCAAAACGGGTACCAACAATTTGCTCTCCTTAGTTAAATGGGCTTATGAGCACAAACTACTTTCTTAATTAAAATGCCTTGGCTCTTTTTAAGATCGGCAATCCTTTTGCTTCATTAATTACAATAGACAATTCAGTAGCCTGTACAGGATTGGGTAACAATATAATTCGTTTATTACCTACAGTTGTAATTGTTTCTTGAAACACTTGTTCTCCGTTTAAGGACAAGCTAATATTAGCTGATGCAATTTTTTGCCCATACTTTAAATCTTCTTCTAAAATAATGCCCTTTATAGTAGCAGGTGATTTTAACATATAATACCAAGTACTTGTCTTTTTAGGATTATTTTTATCTGGACCTGCTTCATTTAGTGCAGCATTTTTGAAAAGATCTACTTTTTCAATTTGATCAATCTTTTCTTTTAAACCCTTTAAAGAAATAATATCATTCTCATGAATCAAGCCACGAGCATCTGGTGGAACATTCAACAATAGATTGGCACCTCTCCCCACCGATTCCAAGTAAATTTTAAATAATTGATCAGCTGTTTTTACTTTATCATTCTCGATGTTTCTATGAAACCAACCTGGCCGAATACTTACATCCACTTCTGCAGGTATATAGTTTTGTCCTTTATAATTCCCTTTTCCTAATGTATCCTGGTGTGGTGCGCCTAGTCCCCTTTTAAATCCAGCGGTATCCAATAAATTCCAATTGGTTTTACCCGCGAACCCACTTTCATTTCCAACCCAACGAATATCTGGGCCGATATCACTAAAAATAACTGTTTGAGGAGATAATTTACGAACCAGTTGTTCATAACGTTTCCAATCATACACTTGCAATTTTCCATTTGGCCCTTCTCCATTTGCGCCATCCCACCATAACTCCCAAATAGGCCCATATTGCTGAAAGATTTCTTGTAGCATATTTACAAAAACATCATTGTACTTTTCTGTACCATAATCAGGATGGTTTCGATCCCATGGAGATAAATAAACACCGAACAATAGTCCCGCTTTTTTGCAAGAAGCAGCTAATTCAGCCAATATATCTCTTTTGAATCCACTCTCTCGAACAGTATGAGTTGAATATTTGCTGGGCCATAAACAAAAGCCATCATGGTGTTTTGCGGTAATTATTATCCCTTTTGCTCCTGATTCTTTGGCTACTTTACACCATTGGTCTGTATCAAGTTGGGAGGGATTAAAGACCTCAGTCTTTTCTTTCCCATCTCCCCATTCTTTACCAGTAAAAGTATTAGGGCCAAAATGCATGAAAAAATAATAATTGTTCTGATGCCATTTCAACTGTGCATTCGTTGGCAAGGGATTGCGATACTGTGCTTGAAGATGTAAGACAATTAGCAAATAAAAAAGGGATCCCGTTAATTTTTTCATTCTTTCCAATTATTAGCCATCCAAATATAGAATGCTGGAAATTCTTGTCTCCAATACTTTTCGCTATGCTGTCCTACAGGATTAACTACTGTTCTAATTTGTGATTGTTTTTTCTTTTGCAATATAGCTGCTATCTTTTGCATATCGGGAACAGAAGTAGCTTCTTCTTTTCCGCCCGTATAAAAGTAAAACCTAAGCATCTCCATTTGATCCCATTTTTCTGCATCTACAGCAATTTGTGGCGAAATCCAGAATGATGGTGAGAAAACTCCAGCACCTCCAAATACAGTAGGGTGCTTCAATTGAGCGTACCAGCTAATTAAGCCTCCCATACTACTTCCTGCCAAATAAGTATAATCTCTACCCTTTCTTGTTCGGTATTTATTATCAATGTAAGGCTTTAAGGTTAGTGCTATAAAATCTACATATTCATTCCCTTGCCCTTTTCCATACTGAAAATGGTCATAAGGATTGTACTCGTTTATTCGCTTGTCTAGCCCATTGTCAATTCCTACAATAATGCATTCTTTCTGCAGCTTTTCTTGTAAACTATCCAAGCACTCATCTACTCCCCACTCCCCTGCATAAGCCGTTTTTTCATTAAATAAATTTTGACCATCGTGCATATACAGAACAGGGTAGTTTTTACCAGTTGTTTGGTAATTTTTAGGCAAATAAATCCATATTCTTCTTTTCTTATTTAGCTGTGGAATGGCAAATGCTGTATCCATTATTCGCACTTGTGGAC
The DNA here is from genome assembly GCA_943371295.1 of Synechococcus sp. UW140. GTDB lineage: Bacteria > Bacteroidota > Bacteroidia > Chitinophagales > Chitinophagaceae > Sediminibacterium. Next base: position 17,146 of record CALRUG020000019.1, read on the forward strand.
TTGCCGTGTATGGCTTGGGCTTTTCGGGATAATCGTCTTTAAACCCAGCAATCGAATATTCATTACTTACATCCCCATTCACTTCTAAAATTCTATCAGGAATATCTCTCCCATCTGCTGTTGATTCTAATTTATTTTCCCCTCTTGAGAATTTAAAAGCATAAGTGCCTGCTGCTAAATTAATTAATACAATGCTTTTTCTTCCGCCGCTAAAAGGTTTTAACTTATACTGTGGATCTTGGGGATTCCAATTATTGAAAGTTCCTGTTAAATAAATATCCTCATTACCGCGAGTAGCTATATTCGTTACTACAAACCTTGCACTGAACTGTGCGGCTAAGTTTCCTGAAACAAATAAAAAAAGATATACTAATACTGTTCTCATCCCTTAAAATTAAGTAAAAAAGCCCCTCAAAATTATTGGGGGGCTTTCTAAAAAATATGCATATGAATTAATCCAATATTTCTACATCTTTTGGATAATTGGCCTTATTAAAAACAAAAAGGATATCAGCTAGTTTAGCACTCAAATTGATATTACTTACACCAAGTTCAGTAATATTATTGCTTTTATCTAGAATAGAAGCTTTTGAAAGCACACTTGTCTTTTTGTTGAAAAACAAAGTTACTTTTTGAAAATTTTTCCTTTTATCTAATGGCACCATTTCAATTTCATTGAAATTACCCTTAGAATTAATTAATTTATAAGAAAAGTCTTTGTCGTATGACCCTGCTAGAAGTTTTTGAGGGCTCAATGTTTGGCTACTTTCTTCTACAGCTGACTTAGTAATGGTTTTAGCACCATCAAAATTGTATACATTTTTACCATCACAAATAATTTCTGTTTTACCTTGTTTTAATAAATACTTTTCTCCTCTCATTGAGAGAGATAAAGCTTTTGTCCCATTCGCTTTCCCCTTGCTATTAAATGATTTTAAGGAAAATGAAGCCGTAATCCCTTTAGAAGCTTTCACTTTTGAACCAAAAGCGTCAATCACTTTCTTTGCTGCGGGGTCATTTTGGGCACTCGTAATTAAAAAGGAACAAAATATAAAAATGCTGGTTATGTATAATTTCTGCATGTTTCCAAATTAGGGTGCAAATATACACTTTCAACTGATTTGGGGTAATCCAGCCTATTAAAGTTTCGGTAAAATGGCCTTATCGATAGTTAAATAGAATTATACCATAGTATCTAAGAAAGATTGCAATTCAGCATCTGTTTTGAACAACACTTCTCTAGCTTTACTTCCCTGATTAGGTCCAACCACTCCCGCTGCTTCTAATTGATCCATTAGTCTTCCAGCTCTATTGTATCCCAGCTTCATTCTACGCTGAATAAGTGATGTGGAACCCATTTGACTGCTTACGATTAATCTAGCTGCATCTTCAAATAATGGATCCCGATCATTGGCATCAAAATCCCTTCCTTCCATTTCTTTTTCATCTACATATTCTGGCAATAAAAATGCTTGAGGATAACCTTTTTGAGACCCAATAAACTCACATACAGCGTCTACTTCTGGGGTATCTACAAAAGCACACTGTAAACGGGTGATTTCGCCATTATAGCTTACAAGCATATCTCCTTTACCAATGAGCTGCTCTGCTCCACCCGCATCTAAAATGGTTCTACTATCAATTTTACTTGAAACCTTAAATGCAATACGAGCAGGGAAGTTGGCTTTAATAGTTCCGGTAATAATATTAACAGAAGGTCTTTGGGTTGCAATGATCAAATGTATACCAATAGCTCTTGCCAACTGAGCTAGCCGAGCAATAGGCATTTCCACTTCTTTTCCTGCAGTCATAATTAAATCGGCAAACTCATCTACCACAAGCACAATAAAGGGTAAATATTGGTGTCCTTTTTCAGGGTTTAATTTTCTAGCAGTGAATTTTTCATTGTACTCTTTAATATTTCTACAACCAGCTTCTTTTAATAAATCGTAGCGATTATCCATCTCAATGCATAATGCATTTAAGGTATAAACCACTTTTTTAGTATCAGTTATAATTGATTCTTCTTCACCAGGGAGTTTGGCTAAAAAATGTTTTTCAATAACCCTGTACAAACTCAACTCAACTTTCTTAGGGTCTACCAATACGAATTTCAATTGAGATGGATGCTTTTTGTACAATAAAGAAACTAAAATTGCATTCAAGCCTACCGATTTACCCTGACCTGTTGCACCAGCCATTAACAAGTGTGGCATAGTAGCTAAGTCTACGATGAAATTATCATTGTCAATTTTTTTACCAATGGCAATAGGCAAGGAAAAATTACTATTTTGGAATTTTTCACTCGCCAATAAAGTTTTCATACTCACCACTGTTTTACGAACATTCGGCACTTCTATACCAATGGTTCCCTTACCAGGAATGGGCGCAATAATTCGAATGCCTAAAGCTGCCAAACTTAAAGCGATATCATCTTCTAGGTTTTTAATTCTGCTGATTCTTACACCAGGTGCTGGAACAATTTCATAAAGTGTAACTGTTGGCCCTACTGTAGCTGCAATTCTTTGTATAGCAATATCATAGTTTTTTAAAGTAGCTATGATTTGGTTTTTATGTGTTTCTAATTCGGTTGGGTCATGTACTATTTTTTCACTACCATGGGTTTCTAATAAGTCTAGACCTGGATATTTATAGTTTTTTAAATCTAGGGTAACATCATATTTGGTAGCAAGACTTCCTACTGTTGCTGTAATTGCAGCGAGTTCTTCTTCTTCAATTTCAGGTGTTTCTTTAATTTCTAATTCTAACTCGTTTTCAATATTTTTTGCATTTTTTGAAATGGGTGCCGATTCTTCTTCTTCATCTTCCTCCTCCATTTCAGTTTCTTCAATCGCATCAATTAATTCGTCTTCTGCTACTTCCAACTCTTCTTCTATTTCAGCTGATTCCTCATCAAGTATTAACTCTTCTTTCTCTACTATATCGAATTCATTCATTGGATTATTAACATCATCAATTGCTGCTGCAGGCATAATGACTGAGACACTGCTTGCATTTGTTTTTAATTTATTCTTACTAATGGGCAAGCCGTTATCGTCCAATTCTTCTATATGATCATTATTTGCATCGTCATCTTGATTTACTGCATTAAACTCGGGTTCTTCTATTATATCAGCAGCAAGATTTTTAGACATGGGTTCATTCTTGTTATCCATTAAGCTAAACTTCCAATTGGGTAATTTAAAAACTGGATTAAAACGCCATATAAAATAACTAAATACAGTTAACAGCAATAAAGCCCCAGTCCCTATTCTACCAACCCATTTTTCAAACCACTCATTCAAATATTCACCAACAGCACCACCCCAAGAAAAATCAGCTCCTTTAGCAATAAAAGAGGCCGTCATGCTAAATACAACCAATCCAACTAAAACATATTTAAGGTTTCTTAATAGCTTAAAGACTTTTTTGCCAAAAAGCAGGTTCACTCCAACAACAAAAAATACCGTGCAAAATAAATAGGAAGCCAAGCCAAAACCATTGTACCAAAGGGTATGAGAAACATACGCTCCTAATACGCCTAACAAATTATTTACCCTAACATCATCTGTTGAAAAAATACGAATACCAAATTGTTGAACTTTATCTTGATCTTCTTGCCAAGTAAATAGATACGATGTATAAGAGATAAATAAAAACACAGTAAGTAATAAACAAATTGAGCCGATGATTTTTTCGGTTCTTTCGTCTTTCACTACTTCTGCAACTGTTACATCCGCGTCTTTATCGGGATTCAACTCTTCTGGGTCTGGCGGAGGCGGTGTCTTCTTTTTTAAACTATTGGCCATATACCAAATATACTGTTTGAGATAGCCATAAATGGAACTTAAGCTTCAATGTGCAAAAATGCCTGAAAGCAGCTTAGGTTTTCCACTAAGCTTTATATCTCAACAAAGAGATTCCCATTAAAATCCAAGCTGCAATGAGCAAGAGTCCGCCAATTGGCGTAATGGCACCTAACCATTTAAATTGATTCTGTCCTAAAACAGAGAAAAATGTCAATAAATAAAGTGATCCAGAAAAAATGGTCATGCCTGCAATAAATAGTTTTCCAGTTGTAACCAATAATGCAGAAGGAAAATAAGCATAAAGTATTCCTGTTATAGATAGCGCAAAAACATGGTAAAATTGATATTTTACGGCTGTTTCAAAAGTGTTCAAGATTGCCGGAGTGGCATAATTCTTTAACCCGTGGGCACCAAATGCTCCTAATGCAACCGCCAATGCTCCCAGAATAGATGCTATGATTATGAACCCTTTATGCATGTTGATTAATATTTGCAATTAAGTTTTTTAAATTGATTTGAGCTCCAGACAAAGTATATTTTGCCTGAGAATAAAAAGGAGTTCTTTCCGCTAATTTGTTTTGAATAAATGAATGCAATTCAAGCGCTGATAGGTTTTTTAATAATGGCCTTTGAGTCATCTCAGGCTTTAACCTTTCTACAAGAACATCAACAGGCTCATCTAACCAAATGGTTATACCTTGTTGATTCATCCATTCCATATTTTGATGAAAACAGGGGGTTCCACCTCCAGTTGCTAATACAAATGATTTTTTCTCTCCGAACCACCTTAGCAATTTTGCTTCTGTTTTCCTAAATGAGATTTCTCCTTCTTCTTCAAACAATTCGGTAACAGTTTTTTCTTCTACAGACTCAATAATGCTATCTAAATCGTAACCACCGGTTTTTAGTTTAGCAGAAAGAACCTTTTTCCAGTAAGTTTTCCCACTCCCCATCATTCCAATCAGAAAGACTTTCATCATTTAAATGCGTTGTAACCAGTAATATCCATCCCAGTAATTAGCAAATGAATATCGTGTGTTCCTTCGTAAGTAATTACACTTTCTAAATTCATCATATGACGCATAATACTGTACTCTCCTGTTATTCCCATACCCCCTAACATTTGTCTTGCATCTCTTGCAATATTGGTGGCAATTTCACAACTATTCCGCTTGGCCATGCTTACTTGTTGTGGGGTAGCTTTTCCTTCATTCATTAATACGCCCAAACGCCAAACCAATAATTGCCCTTTAGTGATTTCTGTAATCATTTCCGCAAGCTTTTTCTGTTGCAATTGAAAACCCCCAATTGGTCTACCAAATTGCTGGCGTTCCATACTATATCTTAAAGCGGTATCATAGCAATCCATTGCTGCGCCTAAAGCACCCCAAGCAATTCCGTAACGTGCTTTGGTTAAACAACCTAAAGGCCCTTTTAATCCTTTTACATTTGGTAAAATATTTTCTTTAGGAACTTTCACATTATCAAATACCAATTCTCCCGTTGCGCTTGCTCTTAAACTCCATTTGCCATGTGTAGTTGGTGTTGAGAATCCTTCCATTCCTCTTTCTACGATTACTCCTTGAATTTCATTTTGCTCATTTCTTGCCCATACTACAGCAATGGTTGCAAAAGGAGCATTACTGATCCACATTTTTGCACCATTCAAAATAACATGGTCTCCAGCATCTTTTATATTGGTAATCATACCTGCAGGATTGCTTCCGTGATCTGGTTCGGTTAATCCAAAACAACCCAACCACTCTCCAGATGCCAACTTTGGTAAATACTTTTTTCTTTGTGCTTCGTTTCCATAAGCATAAATAGGATGCATCACTAAGCTTCCTTGAACAGATGCTGTGCTTCTAACTCCGCTATCTCCTCTTTCCAATTCTTGCATCATCAATCCATAACTAATATAATCTAGTCCTCCACCACCATACTCAGTGGGCACAGTTGGACCAAAACAACCCAAATCTCCTAACTGACGAACAATTTGTTCGGGAAATTCCGCACGTTGTGCATATTCTTCAATGATGGGAGAAATGTCTTTTTTTACATAAGCTCTTACCGATTCACGAATCAATTTATGCTCTTCGGAAAGCAACTCATCTAACTGGTAATAATCGGGTGATTGAAATAAATCTGTTCTGGCAGCCATCGCACTAAATTTTAAGTCTAAATATGTATGCAAAAGTACTATTTTAAACTACCCGAAATAGTTAATCTGATTAATTCCTATGAATTATTACTGCCTATACTTTTAAACAAAATCCCCGTCAAGACTTTTTGACGGGGATTGTTTTAATACCAAAGAAAATTATTTTATCTTCTTACAGGTCCACCTGCTTTATTATTCTGAGGAATATCTTTATTCATTTCTTCCAAGTCAACTGGACGTTCCGTTTTGTCTCCAATTAAATGTTGAGCAAAATAGTCACTCATACCCCAAAAGAAATATTCGGTCATATCGCCAAAACCATGCCGCTGATTTGGCAATATTTTCATGTCGAAACGCTTATTTGCTTTAATAAGTGCATTGGCAACACGGATGGTATTTGCGGGATGAACATTATTGTCTATTTCACCGTGAAATAACATCAGCTTTCCTTTTAAATTCTTAGCCAATTCAGGATTCTTATCAATATTATATTGGAAAGTGGTATCTCCTTTTTCACTGATAATTTCTTTAACACCATGATGCTTCTCACTCCACCATCTATTGTAAATAGCATTATCATGATTACCAGCAGAAGATACTGCTACTTTAAAGAAATCAGGATAAACTAAAATGGCAGCGGTGCTCATGAATCCACCACCAGAATGGCCATGAATACCCACTCTGTTAATATCTAGATATTTATGTCTATCTGCCAATTGTTCAGCAACCACTTTTTTATCAGCCAATCCATAATCACGCAAATTGCCATAACCATAATTGTGATACCATTTGCTTCTACTTGGATGTCCACCTCTATTACCTAAAGTGATTACCACTACACCTAACTGAGCCAGTCGATCTGTTCTATCGAAACCTCTACCGAAGCTGGTATTCATTGCCTCAGTTTGAGGGCCAGGATAAACATACTCAACGATTGGGTATTTTTTAGTACTATCAAAATCAAATGGTTTATACATCACACCATATAAATCGGTGATACCATCATCCGCTTTAGCTTTAAAAATTTCAGGGAACTTATATCCAGCTGCCATTAAACTGCTCAAATCTGCAGTTTCCAAATCAAGAATTTTTCTTCCATCTGCTCCCAACAAAACAGATTTAGGAACAGTATTGACTCTTGAAAAATTATTGACTAAATACTTTTTATTATCATCCATTGATGCATTGTGATCAAAATCACCTGGGTTCAACAATTTCAGACCAGTACCATCAAAATTTACTCTGTAAGCATGAAGGTAATATGGATTCTCCCCTGCTTCTTTACCATTTGCTGAAAAATACAATACCCTTGCTTTTTCATCTATAGCCAATATATCTTCTGCATGCCAAGCACCAGAAGTAATTTGATTTTTCAACTTACCATTTTCATCATACAAATAAAAATGTCCCCAACCATCGTCTTCACTCCATTGAATGAGTTCTTTCCCTTCGTTTACCAAGCCAATTCTACGTATCTCCACGTAGGTATTCATTTTTTCTTCAATCAATGTTTTAGCTGTAGCTGTTTTTACATCAACCATTCCAATATCAATCCTCTTTAAATCTCTACTGGTTCTACTGAAATAAAATTTATCGGCGGTACCTAACCAAGTATTGGGTCTGCCTTCATCGTCTCTACTGCTTACTTTTGAAGGTGCACTCCAAACATTCACCGTTTGATCCTTATACATTCCAGTATTAATCTCTTTCATGGTCTTGGTTGCCACTTCAAACATTCTAAGATGTTCAATAGGCGATTCTTTTTCACCTGGCATCCAGTATTTATAAGTTTCCAAAGTAGGTCTTGGGTCTGCAACACTATTAATTACCCATAGATCTTTTACCCTTCTATTATCTGTAACGTCTACAACAAAATATTTAGAATCTGGAGACCAAAGAATAAATGCAGGTCTTCTAATTCCTTTATTTTTTTCTCTATCTACGTTGGTTTCTCCATTGCCATTATTATGGTAGCCAAAATTTTCAATACCATCTTTGGTTAATTGTGTTTCTACAATACTTGAATCTTTGTCGTTTACCAATGCTTTCTTGTAGTTGGCCCAATCCATGGAATATAGATTGTTGTTTTTACCAAATATTACAATTGAGCTATCTGGCGCAATACTAGCCCAATTGGGTTTACGCTTGGTTTTAACTGGATCGGTAATTTCTACCAAGTCTCCATTTAAAATATTGTATTCAAAATAAAAGACTTTTTTCTCCATAACTGGAGGTGTACCTTTTTTTGCTGCTGTATCTTTCTTTGCAACATCCTTGGTCGTTTTTACTTCAAAGCTGATCCAATTTTCATCTCTGATAAATTTCATGCTATCGATGTTCAAGTGTTGAGCATCCATTGGATCATCAGTAATTCGAGTAAGTTTAGCCGCAAGCAAAGCATTGTCGAACAATTGTTTTTTCTCTCCCTTTGCCGCATCAACGATATACCATTTTTTACCTTCAGTCGTTTCATACATATACCAAAAACGATCAGACTTTTTTAGCCAATGCGGATCCACATTTAAACTAAAAATCATTTTTTGTACTTTGTTAGGCGAAAAACGAGCAGCCAATGCATAGTTTGCTTTGGTAACTGGAGTTTGCTGCGCCATTACTGAACTGCTTATTAATAGAAGCAGTAAAATTTGGAATAGTCTCATAACAGTTAATTGATTTTTGGGTCCTCAAAATAAAGGATTCGGGCTTTAACTGAGCACCATTTATAAAATAATCGGTGGATAGCTTTACTTTGCGGTAAAATAAGATTATGCTGCCCAATTTCGAAACTTCATACAATTTTGCCCAAAAACTAGACCAACAAGACCCGCTAGCACCATATAAAAGTTTGTTTCATTTCCCTCAACATCAAAATCAACCTGCCATTTATTTTTGCGGAAATTCCCTTGGCCTTCAACCCAAATCGGTAGCTTCTGCAATAGAGACAGAATTAAATACATGGAAAGAGTTGGCTGTTGGTGGTTATTTCAATGGACCCAACCCTTGGTTGAATTATCAAGAATACTTAAAACCAAGTTTAGCCAAATTAGTTGGTGCAAAAGAAATGGAAGTAAGTGCCATGAACGCCCTAACAGTGAATCTGCATTTACTAATGCTAAGTTTCTATAAGCCCACCAATGACCGTTTTAAAATTATCATGGAAGCGGGTGCATTTCCATCAGACCAATATGCGGTTGAAACATTGGTTAAACATTTTGGTCTCAACCCAGCGGAAGCAATTATTGAAATTGCGCCGATGGATGGAAAAAAAACACTTAGTACCAATCAAATTATTGAAGCCATTAACCAAGTTGGGAGTTCATTAGCCATGGTATTATTTGGAGGGATTAATTACTATACTGGTCAATTTTTTGATTTAAAAGCCATTACTGAAGCCACGCATAAAGTAGGCGCAATTGCAGGCTTTGATCTTGCTCATGTTACTGGCAATATTCCGCTTTCCTTACACGATTGGAATGTAGATTTTGCCGCATGGTGCAGCTATAAATACCTAAATGCTGGCCCTGGCGCAGTTGGAGGATATTATATTCATGAAAAACATGCATCAAATGAAAATATGCCCAGACTTGCAGGTTGGTGGGGAAACGATGAGAAACTGAGATTTAAAATGGAGAAAGGATTCATTCCTAAAACGAATGCGAGTGGCTGGAATATAAGCACAGCTCAAGTTTTCAATATGGTTGGATTAAAAGCGTCGCTTGAAATCATCAACCAAGCGGGAATTGATCGTATGAGAGAAAAAAGCATTGTTTTAACAGCATATCTATCCTATTTATTAAAGCAATTAGATCGTATTTCTTTTGAAATTATCACACCTGAAGATACCGAACAAAGAGGTGCACAACTTTCTTTATTCTTTAAAGAAAAAGCAAAAGAAATTCATAATAAATTAATTGACAACGGTGTGATTGTAGATTTTCGTGAGCCAGGTGTAATTAGAGTAGCTCCAGCACCATTGTATTGTAGTTTCGAAGACGTGTTTAAATTTTATGAAATATTAAAAAACAATTTTTAATATGCAACATATTATCAGCTACTTAGCTTTAGGTGATTCCTATACGATTGGGGAGTCTGTTCCATTACATGAATCCTTTCCTTATATCACCACCCAACTCATCCGAAAACAGAAAATATTGATTCATGCCCCCGAAATTATTGCTCAAACTGGATGGACTAGTTCTGAATTAGCAGAACAATTGCTTAAAACCGAGTTACAAACTCAATATGATTTTGTGAGTATATTAATTGGAGTCAATAATCAATACAGGCACTTATCATTAGATAATTTCAGAAACGATTTTGAATATTTACTTAAGAAAGCCATTCACTTAACTGGAGGAAAATCGGAACGTGTAATTGTATTGTCTATACCAGACTGGGGATGCACCCCTTATGCTGCTGATAAAAATGGAGCAGAAATTGGTATTGAAATTGATTCATTTAATCATGTTTGTGAACAATTTTCAAATAAATACCATGCGGGCTTTATTAATATAACTGAAGAAACAAGAGCAGCACGTAATAACGCAGATACCCTTGCTTCTGATCAGTTACATTATTCTGGAATCACCCATTTGAAATGGGCTACCAAATTGGCAAATCATATGATTGAAATTTGCCGATAATTATTTATTGATTTTGTTTGGCTTCCGCTTTCATTTTTTCATTCGCCGTAATAACGAAATGAACCCTTCTATTTAATGCCCTATTCTCATCGCTGGTATTTTCCATTTTAGGTTGACTTTCGCCATACCACTTTGTAGTTATTCTATTTGAAGCAACACCCGTTGCAAGCAAAGCTGCAGCTACCGCATTTGCTCTACGCTCAGATAAAGATAGATTATAACTTGCTGAACCTGTATTATCTGTATGCCCTTCAATTAATATATTGGTGTCTGGATATTCTGTAAACACATTATTCAATTTATTTAAAGCCAACTGTGCGTTGCTATTAATATTGTATTGATTATTGGCAAAATATACTCCTGCTTGAGATCCGTCTGGATTCTTTTCATCAAAAGTCACATTGATTCCCTCACCTACTCTTTCAACTGTTGCGCCTGGAATAGCTGTTTTAATTTCTGCTGCTTGTTTATCCATTTTGTTTCCAATAATACCGCCAGCAACCCCACCAATAGCAGCTCCTAAAATAGCACCTAAAGCTGTATTGTTTTTGTTGCCAATATTATTTCCAAGTACGCCTCCAATAACAGCGCCACTTGTAGCACCAACTGCTACCCCTCTTTGTTGATTAGTTGATTGTTTGATTGTTTCGCATCCGTTAATAATGAGTAAACCAAGCGCAATAAAAGTAAATTTGACCATTGTAATTTTCATAATGGTAAAGTTGAGCAATACCCACTAAACCATTGTTACATAACAATTGGATTAAATTACATCATTTGCAGATACTCGGACATTTCAACTTGATACGTTTTTGCTACAACAGCTGCTTGATCAGCGAAATCTTCACCAACAGAAGCAAAAATGATGGCCCTACTTGCATTTACTAATAAACCAATCGATTTATTTAATCCAAATCTACTCACATCTTTTAAGCTGCCACCTTGTGCCCCAACACCAGGAACCAATAAAAAATGATTGGGTACGATATTTCGGATACGCTCTAATTCAGTAGCTTGTGTTGCTCCCACAACAAACATTAAATTATCTGTTGTACCCCAAGTTGACACTCTTTCTAATACGTGTTCATATAATCTTTTTTCTACTGAGCCCTGGGTAATATGCGGGACCATTGTTAAAGATTCGTCGTATTCTTCTAATAACAGTTGTTGAAAATCGTTGCTTCCAATATTAGAAGTCAATCCTAATACAATAGTTACTTTATTTTCATATTCTAAAAAAGGTCTGATGCTATCTTCCCCCATATAAGGAGCAACGGTGATTGCGTCAAAATTGAGGGCTTCAAAAAATGCCTTAGCATATTGTGTTGACGTATTCCCAATATCTCCTCTTTTAGCATCAGCAATTGTAAAATGTGTATTGGGAATATAGTCCAAGGTTTCTTTCATAATTTCCCAACCTTTTAACCCCTGTGACTCATAAAATGCAGTATTGATTTTATAACTAACACAATAAGGAAGGGTTGCATCAATGATGGCCTTATTAAAAGTGAGGACTCCGTCCTTTTGATCTTTCAAATGCGCAGGAAGCTTGGTAATATCTGAATCTAACCCTACACACAAATAAGATTTTTTCAACTGAATTTGCTCCGTTAAAGTGGTTGCTGTCATAATACAAAATTAGTGGTTCTTTTGCAATTGGGTGAATGAAGCTATATTTGGAACTTAACGATGCAATATGGAAAAAGAACCAATGTATTATGGCACTTATCTTCAATTGGATAAGATTATTGAAAGTCAGCATCCAATTAGCTTTGAGCAAGGAAATGAACCAGCCCATGATGAAATGTTATTCATTATAATACATCAGGCTTATGAGCTCTGGTTTAAACAAATCTTGTTTGAGTTAGACTATTGTATGGGTATTTTTCAAAAAGAAAAAATCAATGATAATTCTGAAGATTTGAATCTCGTTAGGCATCGATTTAAGCGCATCATTAAAATACTAGAATTACTTAACCAACAAGTAAACGTGCTAGATACCATGACCCCAATGGACTTCTTAGCATTTCGAAACCTTTTGACTCCTTCATCCGGATTTCAAAGTAAGCAGTTTAGATTGATTGAAGCCAAATTAGGACTAGAGCTAGAAAAAAGGCACCAAAAAGATTATTATAAAAGAACCAATGAAGGTGGATTTACACAGCCAGACTATCAACATATTACACAAACTGAGGAGGGAAAGAACTTATTACAATTGGTAAATGATTGGTTAGAGAGAATGCCCTTTTTTGATAACGCATACTGGGAAGGTCAAGTTTCATCCGACCCAATTCATCATCCTTTTTGGAGACAATACAAAGCAATTTACACAGCTGGATTATCTGAAAGAGAGCAATCGAAGCAAGCAGATTTTGATGCAGTTTTCTTCCAACATTTTGCACCAGAAATGACCATGGAACAAAAGCAATTATTCAACTGTAGTTTTAGCCCAGCCGCAATGCGAGCTGCATTATTCATTATGCTTTATAGAGATTTTCCTGTTTTTCAAACATCCTATCAAATTTTGGACTCCTTAATTGAAATGGATCACTTGATGAGTAATTGGAGACACAAACATCTCATTATGGTTAGAAGAATGATTGGAATGCGTGTTGGAACAGGCAATACCTCCGGCGCAGGCTATTTAGAAGGGGCTTTAAATAAGCATTATGTATATAGAGATTTATCAGGATTATCTACTTACTTGATAGAACGGAAGAATTTACCCAAACTCCCAGAAAGCTTAATCAAATATCTAGGGTTTAGCCTGTAAAGTTTTATCCTGCATTTTTTGGGCAATGATAATCATCCTAGGAGATAATTTAATATCATAGTGACCTAATTGATAGTTACCAAAAACTTCAAGTATTTGCATATGCTGGTAACTAAGCATATCATTAAAATCACCCAATGAAAACTTAGCAACACGCTCTGTATATAAGTGCCTAGGGGCTGCATGTTCTTGATCGGTAATTTGAATTTGCTTGAAAAAATGTTCGGCTGTTTGCCATTTACTGATATGGAATTTCACATCCTCCACTTGGGTGGTAACTATTGGTTCTAACTGTGACTCAACATAATGTACATTCAAATAATCAATAACCAATATTCCGCCAGGTTTAATACTATCCGCCATCATACGAATGGCATTATCATGTTCTCTCCTAGTTTTAAAATATCCAAAACTGGTAAAAAAATTAAAAGCAAAATCAAAATAATTTATTCTAAACACCCTGCGCATATCATGCTGATAAAAATGCAGCGTTGCTGATTCTTCGGTTTTGGCATCTGTTATGGAGGCTTCAGATAAATCAATTCCAGTTACATCATAACCCATATCAGCTAGCGCTTTACTATGCCTTCCTTTGCCACACGCTATATCTAGCATAGTAGTGCCTTTTGTTGGCTTTAAATAGCTAATAAGCCTTTGAATGAATTGCTCTGCTTCATTTTCGTCTCTATGCTGGTATAATAAATGGTAATAAGGAGAATTAAACCAGTCCTTAAACCATGCTTTGTCTGCCATATTAATGTTTCAACTGCGAAGTTACGTCACCTAGTCATACAAAAAATTTGAATTATATTCGCCGCCGTTTAATTCATAACATATGGCATTAATAAAAAGCATTTCAGGCATTAGAGGCACTATTGGAGGAAAACCAGGAGATACATTAAGCCCTTTAGATATAGTAAGATTTACCGCAGCATATGGC
>CALRUG020000020.1:0-30555 GCA_943371295.1 Synechococcus sp. UW140
ATGTTCCTCCTCCAGTGGGAAGTAGTGCAATGGTATCGTTACCCTGCAGTACAGATTGAATAATTTCTTCCTGTAAGGGTCTAAAAGCAGCATGCTTCCAGTATTGTTGTAATATCTGTAAAGGAGAACTCAAATTAATTAAAAGACTTTTTTAAAGTTCAATCTTACAGAGTTGATGGCCAAAACCACATCACTTAATCCCATGACCAATGCACCAATGGTAGGACTTAAAAAACCAAATGCAGCAACTGGAATGGCCACCACATTATAAATTAGTGCCCAGAATAAATTTTGCTGTATGGTTAAATAAGTATGTTTTCCTAAGCCCAATGCCAAGGTTAAGTTTTTTATTCCATGATTCATTAAAACAACTTCAGCACTTTGCACTGCAATATGCGCTGCATCACTTAATGAAACCCCCACAGTGGCTTTCGCTAACGCTGGCGCATCATTGATTCCATCGCCTACCATTGCGGTTGGTTTTATAGCAGTTAAAGCTTCTATTTTTTCTAATTTTTGGGAAGGACTTTGTTCTGCAAATACTTCATCAATGCCCACTTGATTGGCTACTTCATTGCATTTTGCTAGTAAGTCTCCACTTAATAAAATGGTTTTAATTCCTTTGAGTTGTAAGGCTTTTACCATTGAAGCAGCTTCTGGCCTTATTTGGTCTTTTAAGTTGATGGAACACAATAATTCATTGTTCTTTACCAAGTATATATTGTGACTGCTGTCTGTGGTTAAATGTGCCACCATTTTAAAAGAAGATGCTGAATAGGTATTACCCTCTTTATCTATAGCCGTCATTCCCAACCCTTTCTCTTCTGTAATTTTACTAAACCTGATTTCGTCTTTGGATTTCCATTCTCTTGCAATGGCTTTGGCTAGCGGATGCGTAGAATATTTTTCTAATGAATAGGCTAAGCGCTTGCATTCGCTTTCTCCTAATGCTTGTCCGGCTGCTGTTAGTTCAATTTGTGCAATGGTAAATTGCCCAGTGGTAAGCGTTCCTGTTTTGTCGAATACCACTTGTTGAATGTCTTTGAATAATTCTAGGGTTTTGGTATTTTTAAATAATACCCCATTGCGAGCTGCTCTTCCTAGTCCTACAGCAATAGCAGCAGGTGTTGCGAGCCCCATGGCGCAAGGACAAGAAATAACCAATACTGCAATGCTTCGCATTAAACTGGAAGTTAAATCTTGGCCCCCTAAACTGTAATTTAAAACAAAAGTGATTAAAGAAATACCCACCACCACTGGAACAAATATGGCACTAATTTTATCTGCCAGTAATTGAACTGGGGGCTTTTCTGTTTGTGCATTCTTAACGAGTTTAAGGATATTTCCTAAAACAGAATCTTCTCCAACTGCAGTAACATACGCTTTTACAGTTCCATTCACAATGGTTGATCCACCAATTAAAATATCTTTTACTTTTTTCTCAACTGGAATAGATTCACCTGTAACGATTGATTCATCAACAGAAACTTCTCCAGATAAAATCTTACAATCCATGGGTACTGCATCCCCCGTTCTAATCAATAATAAATCACCTGTTTTTAGAGAAGTGCTTTCAACGGGAAAAATATGTTCTGTTTGTTCATTGTCATAGGCAATCATATTTGCCATAGTCTTTTGAGACTTAGCCAATTTATTTAATGCCACCTGTGTTTGTTCTACCGATTTGTCTTCCATCCAATTCCCTAAAAACACCAATGTAATAATGGTTGCTGCGGTTTCATAAAATAAGTACTGATCAGCTTGGCCTGTTAATGTGCCGTATAAACTATATATAAATGCAGCTAATGCCCCCATGGCCACTAATACATTCATATTCGGCACCCCTTTTAGCAAGCTTTTTAATCCACTCCTTCCAAAAAAATCCATGCCCAATACAAATACTGGAATGGTTAAAGCCAATTGTACATATGGGTTCATTAACCAATGAATATGCAAACCGGGAATCATGTGCAACATCAATGGAACAGTAAAGACCGCACAAAATGCAAATCTTTGTAAATGAGTTTGGAAAAATTGTTTACGGGTATTGCCTAATGCTTCTCCTCCTTTTACCTGATAACCCAAATCGTGAATTCCTTTTTGTATAGCAGTTTTATTTGTGCCTTCTGGTAAGTTAAAACTTACATCTCCTCCAATAAAATTGACTTTCACTTCTTCCATCCCCTTTTCTTTCAGGAATTGATCGATGGATAGTGCACAGTTGGTGCAGCTCATGCCCGTTACTTTCCAATTTACTTTTTCCATACCCAAATTTACAAAAGCCTTTGCTCCTTCATTTGCGAGTTTGGAATAATATTCCCTTTTAGCCAACTATCTTTGTATCATGGATGCAATTTTTACTATTGACCAAATTGATCGAGTAGCAGCAGCATTTTTTAAAAAATGCCTAAAGCATAAGGTTTGGGCATTTCATGCACCAATGGGAGCAGGTAAAACCACATTTATTAGTGCGCTCTGTACCCAGTTAGGGGCAAAAGATGCATTGAGCAGTCCTACTTTTGCTATTGTGAATGAATATGCCAGTCAGAATGCTGGTACTTTGTATCATATGGATTGGTACCGTCTCAAAAGCGAAGCGGAAGCGATTGATGCGGGTATTGAAGATTTATTAAGCAGTGGATCTTATTGTTTTGTTGAGTGGCCAGAAAATGCCCCCAATTTATTAGGGCCAGACACTTTACACTTATACTTGGAAGTATTAGATGCCCAAACTAGGCGTTTGTATATTCCTGAAGAACAAGCATAATTTGTTAACTTCAATCTTTAACCTTACACATGGCAACCAGCAAACCGAGTATTAGTCCTTCGCTTTTATATGAAGCAATGGAGGAAACATTAGATATTAAAACCCCAGGGGCAAAATTGCATATTGGCATTCCTAAAGAAATTGCATTTCAAGAAAATCGAATTGCACTTACACCAGATGCAGTGGGTGTTTTAGTAGCCAACGGAAATATGGTAACCATTGAGCACAATGCGGGAGAGCGTAGTCATTATTCAGATAGAGACTATTCAGAAGCAGGTGCACAAATTGTGTACGATCGTGCAGCAGTTTATCAATGTCCTATATTAGTTAAAAGTGCACCACCCGTGGAGGATGATATTCCTTTATTGCAAATGAATCAAATCATTATTTCTCCCATACACCATTCTGCATTAAAAAAAGAAATCATCGAAAAAATGATGGCTAAGCGTATCACAGCGCTTAGTTTCGAAAATTTTAAAGATGATAGCGGTACTTATCCGATCGTTCGCAGCATGAGTGAAATTGCAGGTAGTGCAGTCATGTTAATTGCAGGTCAATACCTAAGCAGCTTTAATGAAGGGAAGGGAGTTCTATTAGGTGGCATTAGTGGTATTCCCCCAACCAAAGTGGTTATTATTGGAGCAGGAATTGTGGGTGAATGCGCAACTAGGAATGCGTTGGCAATGGGTGCTTCAGTTAAAGTATTCGATAATAATATTTATAGATTAAAGCAAATGCAAAACAATCTGGGACAAAGAGTTTGGACCAGTGTTTTAGAGCCAAGGATATTAGCCAAACAATTAAAAACATGTGAAGTTGCTGTGGGAGCTTTGAGCAATGAATATGGCAGGGCGCCAGTGGTAGTAACCGAAGAAATGGTAGCAGCCATGCGCCCAAATAGTATCATTATTGACGTTGCTATTGACAGAGGCGGTTGTTTTGAAACCAGTGAATTGACTAGTTATGAAGAACCTACATTTTTAAAGCATGGCGTGATTCATTATTGCGTACCCAATATTCCGAGTGGCTTTGCTAGAACTGCTTCTCAGGCAATCAGTAATGTGCTCATGCCATTGTTATTAGAAATAAGTGACGAAGGTGGTTTAGAAGAAATGATTTGGCATAAGTTCAATGTAAGAGAGGGAGTGTATTTGTTTAAAGGTTCTGTAACAGATATTTATATCAGTCAGAAATTTGATTTAAAATATACAGACCTCAATTTGTTGATTGCCAGCCGAAGATAAATTACTTGTAGTCATTGATGTGGATACGCGTTGAGCAAAAATGAATTTCAGCTTCCTCATTGCTGCAAATGATGACAATTTTATCGTTGCAATAAGTTTGAATAAGAGATTGATAAAGGGCATAGCCTTCTTTATCTAAATTGGTACAAGGCTCATCTAATAATAATACAGGCGTGTCTGAAAAAATTGCTTGTGCCAATTTCAGTCGCTGTTTCATACCACTACTGTATTTACTAATTTGTTTATTTGCCGTTTTACCTAGCCCAATTAATTCTAAAATAGCTGCAATATCTATTTCTTTTCTTAGCGGCTTGAAGCTGGAATGAAATTGCAAAAATTCAATTCCACTCATTTCTTCAATCAATTCAAGGTAAGGAGTTGCAATGGAGAAATATTGATAGACCAATGCTGGATTAATCAACGATTCTTGGTGCCATTCAATATTTCCAACTGATAATGGCATATTGCCTGCAATCGTTTGTAACAGGGTGCTTTTACCCGATCCATTTGAGCCTGTGATGGCATATTTCTGTCCTGAAACAAAAGTCTGATTGACCCCCTTGAATATCCATTCTCTGTTAAACCGCTTGCCTGTATTAAATAGTTCAATTTTAGTTGTCGACATTGAAATATTGCTTGTATTCTCTGAAACTTTTAACATCCTGGGCAAAATACGCAAAGAATTGATGAAAAACTCATTCGAATAAAGGTCGTATAAGTATTTCAGCTGCTAGGGTCAAATTAGCTTTGTAATTGTTAATTATTCCTTCATTTATATACCCTTTTATGGAACATACTTGCTTTAGTGGCATAACTTTATTAATTACTCACTATAACAGAAGTCGTTCATTAGAACGCTTATTAGAGGCATTTAAAGAAAGAAAAATAACTTTCGGAGAAATTGTTGTAAGCGATGATTGTAGTAAACCTGCGCATCAGGAATATATACAATTACTTCAAAGCCAATACCAATTTAAATTTCTAACAGGCCCAGTTAATAAAGGCTTGGGTCATAATCTTAATAAAGGACAAGATGCTGTTGAAACTCCTTTGACATTGTATATTCAAGAAGATTTTATTCCTGCACCTGATTTTGCCAAGCAATTGTCTCATGCATTACAAATCATGGAGGAAAGAGCAGATATGGACATGGTACGTTTTTACGCGTATATTCAATATCCGCATCTCAAAAATTATAAATACGGATTTTCTGAAATGGTATTTAAATTTTGGACTTTAAACTACAAGAAATACTATTACTATAGTGATCATCCTCATTTGAGAAGATCTAATTTTCTAGAAAAATTTGGAAGGTATAAAGAGGGCTTAAGTGGGGATCAAACAGAATATCATATGATGATGTCTTTTTTGCAAAAAAAAGGCAAAGCCATGTTCTATCATGATTACAAAGGATTGCTGTCACAAGAAAATAGCGCGGTTGAACCTAGTACAATGAAAAGAAATTTCTGGAGAGAAAATAATTTTCCTTTAATAACTGTTACAAGAGAATTGTACCGTTATCTAAAATTCAATGTGAATTATCTAACGGGTCAATACTAATCTTCTTCGCTGGCTCCTTTGATAAAACGCTTGATAATACCGCGACCACTTTCTCTTATGAAAGTAACGATTTCGTCGCGTTCATCAGTTGCAGGTAATTCTTCCTCAATGTATTCCAAAGCCTGTGAAGTATTCAAGCCTTTATTGTAGATGGTTCTATAAACGTCTAAAATATGATTGATTTGTTCAAGAGGGAATCCTCTTCTTTTTAATCCAACGCTGTTAACTCCACCATAGCTTAATGGGTTTCGCACTGCTTTAATATAAGGAGGCACATCTTTACTTACTAAGCTTCCTCCAGCAATAAATGTGTGTTGTCCAATATTTACAAATTGGTGAACAGCACTAACACCTCCAACCACCGCCCAATTTCCAATTGTTACGTGTCCGGCTACCTGAACACTATTGCTCATGATTACATGGCTGCCAATAATACAATCGTGTGCTATATGACTATAAGCCATAATTAAACAGTGGTTTCCAATAACGGTTTTACCTCTATCTTCTGTACCTCTATTAATGGTTACAAATTCTCTAATGGTGGTATGGTCACCAATTTCTACTGTTGTTTTTTCGCCTACAAATTTTAAGTCTTGTGGTATTGCCCCCAATACAGCACCGGGGAATATGCGACAATTCTTTCCAATTCTGGTGCCATCCATGATGGTAACATTGCTTCCAATCCAAGTGCCTTCACCCACTTGAACATCACCGTGAATTACGGTAAATGGATCAATTTTAACATTGGGGGCAATGCGTGCATTGGGATCAATATAAGTATAGGGATGCGTCATATTTTTTCTTTCAATTGTAAGATACGATTTTGATTCTTTTAGTTGTCTGCTCTTCTTACTACTTGCGCAACTAAATCTGCTTCTGTAGCAACTTTACCGCCAACATAAACCGTACCTCTCATTTCGCAAATCCCTCTTCTGATGGGGCCTAAGAATTCTAATTTTAATACCATGGTATCACCTGGTCTTACCATTTGCTTAAATTTACAATTGTCTATTTTCAAAAAATAGGTATCGTATTTCCCTTCGGGCATAGAGTTGATACAAAGTATACCACCAGTTTGAGCCAATGCTTCAATTTGAAGCACACCTGGCATTACAGGATTTCCAGGGAAATGCCCAGGGAAAAACCATTCATTAAAACTTACATTCTTAATTCCTACAATATAGGTGTCAGTAAGTTCAATGATTTTATCTACCAATAAGAACGGATGTCTATGTGGTAGGGTCTTTTCAATTTGTTCTAAAGTGTATACTGGAGGTATTGTGGGGTCATAAGTTGGAACCCCTTTAACGTGTTTGTTTTTTTTGATGTACTGCTTTATTTTCTTTGCAAACTCAACATTAGAACTATGTCCTGGTCTATTGGCAATGATTCTTGCTTTAATGGGATATCCAATTAATGCTAAGTCGCCCACCACATCCAATAGTTTATGTCTGGCTGGTTCATTGGGGAATCTGAGCTCTAAGTTGTTTAAGTAACCTTCACTTTTAACTGCTATTTCTTCTTTCTTAAAAATCTTTGCTAAGCGAGTCATTTCAGCATCGGTAATGGGTTTGTCTACCACAACGATAGCATTATTGATATCCCCTCCTTTGATCAGATCATTGTCTAATAACATTTCTAACTCATGTAAAAAGCAAAATGTTCTACAGGGAGCAATTTCTGTTTTAAAGTCTTTGATCGTTTTTAAACCTGCATGTTGAGTTCCTAAAACAGGGCTGTTAAAATCAATTAATGTAGTGATTTGATAATCCATTGCAGGCAAAGCCACCATTTCTACTCTTTTCCCTTCATCGTAATGATAAATATTCTCATCTAAACTGTACCAAATTTTGGCTGCATCTTGTTCTAGAACACCTATTTCTTCAATTAAAGAAATAAATGGTGCAGAGCTCCCATCCATGATAGGAATTTCAGGACCATTCACTTCAATCAATACATTGTCTACGCCCATTCCAACCAAGGCAGCTAAAATATGTTCAACTGTACTTACTTTGGCATCACCTACTTGTAAGGTAGTACCTCTGCTGGTATCGGTTACTAAATCGCAATCGGCTTTAATAATTGGCTTATTGGGTAAATCGGTACGCTGAAATTGGAAACCAAAGCCAGGGTTTGCAGGCTTTAAAATCATATCTACCAATACACCTGTGTGCAATCCAGTTCCACTAATTTGAATTGGTTGAGATAAAGTATGTTGTTTCTCAGGGTTAAAGTTCATATCCATATTACCGCGCTTTAAGTCTGCGAAATTAAGTTATCCCAATGGTTTAACCTCATTTTACGATTTAACCCTTTCTGCAAGTAGTTCAGCCACTAATTTTTCCAATGTTTGAATCCTTTTCTCCGTCTCTGGTAAATTACGGGTTGCTGCTTGAACCCTTAATGAGCTGGTATAGTCAAATGCAGGATAGCCATTCACTGATTTATTGGGTTCTTTAATGGTTTTGGTAATGCCACTTCTGCCGCCAATTTTAGTGCCATCTGCAATACTCAAATGGCCTGCAACACCGGTTTGGCCACCCATCATTACGTATTTGCCCACTTTGGAACTGCCGCTAATACCAGATTGAGCTGCAATCACCGTATTACTTCCAATCTCCACATTATGGGCTATTTGAACAAGGTTATCAATTTTAGCCCCCTTTTTTATGGTGGTTGAACCCATTGTAGCCCTATCAATGGTGGTATTGGAACCAATTTCTACATAGTCTTCTATAACTACGTTGCCCAATTGAGGTACTTTAGTAAAACTACCATCCGCTTGTGGTGCAAATCCAAATCCATCACTGCCAATTACCACGCCTGCATGCACAATTACATTGTTTCCAATAACACAGTCTTTGTATATCTTAACACCCGGATAAATGGTGGTGTTATCGCCAACTACTACTCGCTCTCCTAAATAAACTCCCGGATATATTTTACTATTTTTTCCAATTTTTACATGATCTGCTATGAAGGCAAAAGCTCCAATATAAACGGATTCGCCCAAGTTTGCAGAATCAGCAATATAATTGGGGCTTTGAATACCAATTAGTTGGTTAGCAGCCATTTCTTGGTATTTCGTCATTAAAACAGCAAAAGCACTATAAGCATCTGGAACCCTTATTAGGGTTGCTTTTACAGGAGCTTTCAATTGTAATGATTGGTTTACAATCACAACTGATGCTTGTGTTGAATATAAGTAGTCTTCGTATTTAGGGTTGGCTAGAAAGGAAATTTGAGCAGGTTTTGCTTCTTCAATTTTACCAAAAGAAACAACCAATGCATTGGCATCTCCTTCAATAGTACCATTGATCATTAATCCAATCTGGGCTGCGCTAAACTGCATAAAAGTGGGTTAGGTTAACAGACAAATGTAGAATTTTTTTACCTGAGAAGAGAGATTTTGCTGTATCATAGAATTATCTACTTCTGTAATATCTTTCACCGATCCATCTTTATAAAGAATATTGATTTTCTCTTCTTTGCTTTGATAAGTGGTATTGGTAGCAATACCAGTGAAACAAAGAAAATTGGCTTCCTCCTTGTTTACCCCAAACTGAACCATGATCTGTTGCTTTTTTGCTTCTACAAATGACTCTTCAAAAGGGGTAGCTTGAATACTGGTTTTATAAATATTTCGATTGAGCATTCTTGTGCATAATAAAGAGAGCACTTTATCGGTATGCGTACTCCATTTTTTTATGGCGCTGATTACATCAAAATCGTCCATTAAACAAAAACGTTTGATGGTTTCTGTATTCATTGGTCCATTGAATTCTCCAAGGAAAAAATCAATTTGAGAGCCCGTTGCTAAACTATCTCGATGCGCAGTATAAATGGACCTTACACGTTGAATAATTTTAACCAACATTTTTTCTGCAGACAAAACGGTTTTATGCAAGTAAACCTGCCAATACATTTGACGCCTAGCAACTAAAAATTTTTCAACACTATAAATTCCTTTTTCTTCAATCATGAGTTGTCCATGATGTACCGTAAGCATTTTCAAAATTCGATCGTATCCAATTACTCCTTCACTTACGCCAGAAAAAAAGCTATCCCTACTTAAATAATCCATTCGGTCTACATCTAATTGGCCACTAATGAGTTGATGAAGAAATGGTTTATGGTATTGATTGGTGAATATATCTATTGCTAAACTTAACTGCCCATTCAATTCATTGTTCATCAATTGCATGATCTGCAAAGAGAGGTCTTCATGATGAACCCCTAAAACCAGTTCATGTTCTAGTGCATGTGAGAATGGGCCATGCCCAATATCATGTAATAGAATGGCCGCTTTTACTGCTATTTCTTCCTCTTTGGTGATTTCTATTTCTTTGCTTCTGAGTTCATTTATTACATTGCACATTAAGTGATATGCGCCTAATGAATGGTGAAGTCGAGTATGAACTGCACCAGGATAGACCAATTGTGCCATGGCCATTTGTTGAATCCTTCTCAAGCGCTGATAAAATGGATGGCCAATGATGGAGAATATAAGTGGATGGCTGATAGTGATGAAACCGTATACTGGGTCGTTTATTATTTTTCTTTTTGTATTGGCCATGCTGTTGCTGAATTGTTAATAAAGGTAGTATTTAGTAGTACAAACAAAATTATAAATAGCTTAGCAATATGGCAATTGCACAGATATTATGGGTAGACGACGAAATTGAAAGTCTTCAGTCGCAAAAAATATTTTTAGAAACGAAGGGGTATGCAGTTCATACTTTAACCAATGGATATGATGCTATTGAATATATTCAACAACATGTTGTTGATGTTGTACTCATGGATGAGAGTATGCCTGGGATAACAGGGTTGGAAACCCTTACTAGAATGAAGCAATTGCAACAAAGGTTGCCAATCGTTTTGATTACCAAAAATGAAACAGAGAATTTGATGGACGAAGCTATCGGTAGTCAAATAGCAGACTATTTGATTAAGCCGGTGAATCCCAACCAAGTGTTGCTCAGTTTGAAAAAAATAATTGACAATAAAAGGCTGGTTGCTGAAAAAACCACTGTTTCATATCAACAGCAGTTTAGCGAATTATTTATGGCACTTTCTGGTAATCCTGATTACCAAGAATGGATGGATTTGTATAAAAAATTAGTGTATTGGGAATTGGAAATGGAGAAGAGTGATAGCCCCGAAATGAGGGAAATATTGTACAATCAGAAAAAAGAAGCCAATGCCGCTTTTGGAAAATTCATTTCTAAGAATTATGAAAAATGGGTGGCTTCTGCAGCAGCAGATGCGCCCATCATGAGTCACCAATTGTTGCAGTTTAAAGTGCTTCCCCATTTAGAACAAGACGTTCCACTCTTTTTTATTCTAATTGATAATTTGCGTTACGATCAATGGAAAGCCATTGAACCCATATTTGCTGAAAGTTTTAGGGTAACAGAAGAAGACAGCTTTTATTCCATTCTTCCTACTGCCACTCAGTATTGTCGCAATGCCATTTTCGCTGGAATGATGCCTGTAGAAATTGAAAAAAAGTTTCCTCAATTATGGAAAAATGATGAAGAAGAGGGCGGTAAGAATTTGCATGAACAAGAATTTTTAGCCGCACAATTAAAGCGATTAAAAAAAGACCAAATCAAATTCAGTTACCATAAAATTTTGAACCACCAAGATGGTCAACAGTTGGTCAATAATATGCATAATCTACTGGGAAATCAGTTGAATGTAATTGTGTACAATTTTGTAGATATGCTCAGCCATGCAAGAACTGAAATGGAAGTGTTGAAAGAATTGGCCAGTGATGAAGCGAGTTACAGAAGCTTAACCAAAAGTTGGTTTGAACACAGCCCCTTGCACCAAGCGCTTAAAAAAGTAGCGGACAAAAAAATCAGAATTATTCTGGCTACAGATCACGGAAGTGTTCGGGTTAAAACACCGCACAAAGTCATTGGCGACAAGCAAACCACTACCAACCTTCGATACAAACATGGTAGAAATTTGAATTATGACGACAAAGAAGTGCTGGCATTTAGAGATCCTTTAAAAGCTGGGTTGCCGGTTCCCAATATTAATTCTTCCTTCATTTTTGCAAAAGAAGATGGCTTTCTATGCTATCCCAATAATTATAATCATTATGTAAACTATTATAAGAATAGTTTTCAGCATGGTGGTATCAGTTTGGAAGAAATGATTGTTCCACTGATTAAAATGGACTCAAAAGCCTAGTTATTCGCTATTTCTACCCATTTTGTGGATAAAACCATTGCCAATTAAGTAGCATGAAGTTTAAATTTGTTGAGCTATGAAATACACGCAATCAACATTAGACAAGCTAGAAGATATTTTGGGTGAATCTGAATATGTTGTCAGATATGAAAGAGGCACTTTTCAAAGCGGATGGTGCTTATTAGAAGCCAGAAGGGTAGTGGTCTTAAATAAGTTTTTAAACACAGAGGGAAGAATCAATACGCTGATGGAAATTATTCCTCAACTGGATATTCAATTTGATAAGTTAACGCTTGAGTCTCAAAAACTCTACGAAGAAGTGGTGAAAAAATCCGTTACTGTAACAGAATAATTGCGTCTTTTACTTTACTGTCCTACATAAATTAGCTTAGTTTTATTAGGTGAAACAGCTCGAGTTATCCATTCAATTTTTAGGTACAGGCACCAGCACTGGTATTCCAATGATTGGGTGTAGTTGCGAAGTTTGTTTATCTACCAATTCCAAAGATCAGCGATTAAGAACCAGTGTATTGGTTCAAAGTGCCCATACTAGTTTGGTGATTGATACCACTCCCGATTTTAGGTATCAAATGCTGAGGAGTAAAACCACCCATTTAGATGCGGTTTTATTTACGCATCAACACAAAGACCATATTGCTGGCTTAGATGATATTAGGGCATTCAATTTCTTTTCAGGAAATGCTATGGACATTTATGCCAACGCTTCAACTGAAGAAGCCATAAGAAGAGATTTTTATTATGCTTTTTCCGATAACCGATATCCAGGTACGCCCGAGCTACAAATGCACACGATTGATGAAGCCCCATTTTTTATTGGAGACATTCCAGTACAACCGATTAAAGTAATGCATCATCGTATGCCTGTGCTAGGATTTAGATTGGGAGACTTCACTTATATCACCGATGCCAATTACATTGATCAATCGGAATTAGACAAAATTAAAGGGTCTAAAATCTTGGTGTTAAATGCACTTCGAAAAGAAAAACATTTATCGCATTTTACATTACAAGAAGCTTTAGACATTGCACAATTAACCGGTGTTCCTCAAGTTTATTTTACCCATATTAGTCACCAGCTAGGAATGCATGACCATATCAATGCAGAATTACCCAGTCATGTTCAACTAGCTTATGATGGGTTGTCCATTCGTTTGTAATCCCGCAAATTTTTGCGGCAGTGAAAAAAATAATTAAAGACTATTTTCAATTCTCTAAAAAAGAAAGAATTGGTTTAGCCATTGTGTTGTTATTGATTGGATTATTTCTCTATTTACCCAGTTGGGTTAAGCCTGCTATTCAACCGCTTCAACAGGAAGATACCGCTTGGTTGAAAGGATTAGATGAAATTCAAAAAAGCCCAACTAAAGGATTGAAAAGTTCCTATTCAAACTTAGCTACTAATAAGCCCAGCTATTTTTATTTTGATCCAAATATTGCAACCCAAGAGCAGTTCCTTTTATTGGGGTTAAGTTCCAAAAATGCACAAACCATTATTCGTTACAGAACGAAAGGAGGAAAATTTAGGAAGCGGGAAGATTTTTTAAAAATTTGGGGGATTGAGCCCGCTGTTGCAGCAGCATTGATTCCATTTATTCGAATTGCACTACCCAATGACTCCAAATCAACAGAAGCAATTCCGATTGGCGGAAGCTATAATCCCTCCGTAAAAACAACAAAAATTACCCCTATTGATATTAATCAAGCTAATATACCCGATTGGGAAGCATTGCCTGGGATTGGTCCTGTTTTAGCTGCCCGAATAGTAAAATATCGGGAAAAAATGGGGGGCTTTGATCAAATAGAATCGGTTCGAAAAACCTATGGTATAAGCGATTCCTTGTTTGAACAGATCAAACCTTATTTGCAAGTACAGCTTAGTGGGAAACCTTCTATTAACAATGCCAGTGCGGCTATTTTAGAAAAAGCAGGGGTTGCGCCAGCCATTGCAAGCGCTATAGTTGCGTATAGAACCCAATATGGCAAATTTGGCAGTTTAGATGAGTTGAAGAAAATCGTATTTATTCAACCAGCTCAATTGGAGGAACTTTTGAAGCTGGTTATATTATAAAAAATCTGCCTTTTTTTGTGATTAACTTACCAGTAAAATCCCCTAGATTTGCTTCACAAACTAACTAACGGTTGTTTGTTTTAGGGGGTCGGAAAGAACATGCTTGCTCTGCTCCGACCCCCGTCTATTTAAAACTTAAGTTATATGCATTTTCAGGAGACAGAGTTAACTCAACAAGTGGCAGCTACGGCTAAGGATTTTGCTGAACAATACATTCGACCAAATGTGATGGAATGGGATGAAGCACAACTATTTCCGGAAGCCATTTTTAGAGAAATGGGAAAATTGGGATTGATGGGCGTTTTAGTACCTGAGGAATACGGAGGTGCTGGCCTAGGGTATTTTGAGTACAATGCCATCATTCAAGAAATCGCTAAAGTTTGTGGTAGTATTGGATTAAGCGTTGCCGCACACAATTCTCTATGTACCAATCATATTTTGATGTTTGGTAATGAAGCGCAAAAAAAGCGTTGGCTACCCAAATTGGCTACAGCAGAATGGATTGGTGCTTGGGGCTTAACAGAACCTAATACGGGTAGTGATGCTGGCAATATGAAAACTACTGCAGTTAAACAAGGAGACCAATGGGTGCTGAATGGTACGAAAAGCTGGATTACCCATGGTAAAACAGGGGAAGTGGCAGTAGTAATTTGTAGAACAGGCGAACCCAGAACAAGTGGAAACTCTACTGCTTTTGTAGTTGAAAGAGGAACTGCAGGATTTACGGCTGGAAAGAAAGAAAATAAGTTAGGAATGCGTGCCAGTGAAACAGCAGAAATGATTTTTGATAACTGTATCATACCAGACAGTAATCGTTTGGGGGAAGTGGGGGATGGCTTTAGACAAGCGATGAAAATACTAGATGGTGGCAGAATCTCTATTGCTGCCCTATCTGCAGGTATTGCCAAAGGTGCTTACGAAGCGGCTTTGAAATACGCTCAAGAAAGACATCAGTTTGACCAACCAATTGCAAATTTTCAAGGTATCAGCTTTAAATTGGCTGATATGGCTACTGAAATCATGGCATCCGATTTATTGATATGGCAAGCTTGCGACCTGAAGAATAGGGGTGAAAAAGTGACCAAGGAAGGGGCAATGGCCAAATATTACGCCAGCGAAATAGCGGTAAAAACGGCTACCGATGCGGTTCAAATTTTTGGCGGATATGGATATACAAAAGATTTTCCTGTAGAAAAGTACTATCGTGACGCAAAATTATGTACTATTGGGGAAGGAACTTCTGAAATTCAGAAACTGGTGATAGCTAGAGAAGTACTTCATTAATTGTTTTTCGATTGCTTGCTCATAATACGGGACCCCAAAGGGGTCCTTTTTTTATGTTGAATGTTTATCATAAAACTTTGTATCTTGAATATCGTAGTCCATTAAAATCCATATCTACATTTAGCATCATGCGGATACTGTTTTTGTTTATTTTATCCTGTTTTTTTTCCTCGTTATTTGCACAAAAAAATATCGGTTCATCTTCCATTGTCGATTCTTTAAATAGAGAAGCTTTCAGTTCTAAACGATCAGATATTTCAAAAGCTTTGAATCTTTTAATCATTGCTCAAAATACTGCAACGCAAATCGATTATAAAAAAGGGCTTGCAATAGCCTATTTATACGAAGGAGGCATTTATCAACAACAAGGTTTTACCAAACGTGCATTAACAGACTTTTATTTATCACTAGATGTATTCAAAAGAATTAAAGACACTTTTAATATTGCTAAAGTTAGTCAGCAAATAGCAGGTTCTTTAATGCTTGAGGGTAAATACGATACGGCTTTAACGGTGTTTAATGAATCTTTGCAAGTATACAATCGGTACAAAAAACAGGAAGAAGTTGTTAATGTAAAAAATAGTATTGGTCTTATTCAGCTTTATAGAAATAAGCCAGATTCCGCTGTAATTCTTTTTAATCAAGCCCTTGTTACCAGTAAACAAATTAACTATCAGTACGGGGAAAAGAAAGCCTTGTATCATTTAGGTAAACTAGCATTAGAAGGAAAAAATTTAGAGTTGGCAGCTTCTTTTTTTAATGCATCAATTGCTATTGACCAAAAAATAAATGATCGGTATGGGCTTGCTATAAATAATTTAGAACTAGCCAATATAGCGTATAAGCGAGGTCAACTCGATGATGCATTTGCTATGTCTAAAACCGCTTATGATTTTGCAAAGTCTGTTAATGCTTACGACATATTAGACCCTAGTATAGAACAGATTATTGAGTATTACAGAAGAACGAAAAATCTAGAAAAAGCAATTGCATGGCAAGACACAGCAATTATGGTGCTTAACCAACACCGTAAAAAGGAAAATGAGTATGCAACTAATTTTATTGATATCATTAAGAACCAGCAAAACTTAAGATTAGATAGAGAGAATGCGATCATTCGAGCCCAACGTGCATCTGATGAACAGGTTTTTATTTTAACTGTTGGAACCTTTATTTTGATTATCCTAGCGGTACTGGTAATTATGGTCTTTATTAATTATCAAAAACAAAAACATTTCAGTAGAGAGTTGAGAGCAAAGAATATTTTAATTGAAGCACAGATTGAAGAAATGGGTGCACTCAATAAAGAAATTTCTTTCCAAAACAGAATGTTGGAAGCTGATAATAAAACCAAGGATAAGTTGCTCTCCATCATATCGCACGACTTGCGTAATCCATTAGTAAATACCAAAGGGATTCTGAATTTAGTAAATCAAGGAATGGTTCCCGAAGATCAAGCAAAGCAATTGTTGCTGCAATTAGAAACCCAATACATGGGTACTACCTCTTTGTTAGACAATTTGCTGTTTTGGCTAAAGGGACAGATGGCAGGTAAGAATTTAGATAGATCGAATGTGGTGATTTTTCAAATAGTGAAAGGATTAGAAGACGAACATAAAATGTTGTTGGTTAGAAAAAATATTGCATTCAATAATGGATTGAATCATCAAATGCATGTGTATGCAGATAAAGAAATGATTCGAATTGTATTGAGAAACTTAATTAGTAATGCCATCAAATTCACCCCTGAAAATGGTAGCATCGATATTAAAGCAGAACAAACAGAAACCGATTCATTAATTTATGTAGAAGATACTGGAATTGGAATGTCTAAGGAAACGATTGATAGAGTAAATGCAAAGCAATATTATACAACTGCAGGCACTTCTATGGAAAAGGGAAGTGGGTTTGGGCTAATGCTCTGTAGCGATTTAATTAATCGACACGATGGTAGCTTAACCATTGAAAGCATACCTGGAAAGGGCAGTAGATTTATCATCAAACTGCCCATTGCCAAAGCTTAATATTATTCTTCGTTTTTATTTCCTGCAGCAAAAATTTGATCTACAGCTCCACCTAACATGGGGAATTTATCTTTCACAAAACCGGCAATAGTAGCTATGGCTTGTTGTGCTTGCTGTTCTGTAAGGCCAGCTTCTTTTACTAATTTTTCTATTAACTCATTCATAAATACAAATTGATTATTGGGTTAAGCAACTTTAAGTGCACTCAATTTACTCTTGCTGAACATTTTTTCAGCATAGTCTAAAGTGACATTTAGGGTAGTTGTATTTGTACCAGGTAATTCAAACATAGCTTCGGTTAAAATACTTTCACAAATACTTCTTAATCCTCTTGCACCTAGTTTATATTCCATTGCTTTTGCTACCATAAAGTCTAATACAGCAGGTTCAATGGTTAATGCAATTCCTTCCATTTCAAATAGGCGAGTGAATTGCTTGATTAAAGAATTTTTGGGTTCAGTTAAAATGCTTCTTAAGGTTTCAGCATCCAAAGGATTTAAATGCGTTACAACAGGTAAACGACCCAATAATTCAGGAATCAATCCAAAGCTTTTTAAGTCTTGTGCATTAATGAACTCTAATAAATTACTTCTTTGGTGTTCTTGTTCGTCTTTGTTAACACTAAAGCCAATTGCATTGGTATTGATTCTTCTGGCAATTACTTTGTCTATCCCATCAAATGCACCGCCACAGATAAATAAGATATTTTTAGTATCTACTTTAATCATTTTTTGCTCTGGATGTTTTCTGCCTCCCTGCGGTGGTACAAGCACTTCAGTTCCTTCTAGCATTTTTAATAATCCTTGTTGAACACCTTCTCCACTTACATCTCTGGTGATAGATGGATTATCTCCTTTGCGAGCAATTTTATCTATTTCGTCTACATACACAATGCCTTTTTCCGCAGCGTTTACATCATAATTACAATTTTGTAATAACCGAGTAAGCATGCTTTCTACGTCTTCTCCAACATATCCAGCTTCAGTAAATACGGTGGCGTCTACAATAGCAAAAGGTACATTGAGTAATCGGGCAATGGATTTGGCCAATAATGTTTTACCTGTACCGGTTTCACCTACCATGATGATATTGCTTTTTTCTATTTCAACATCATCTACAATCTGTTTATTATTTACACGCTTGTAGTGATTGTAAACCGCTACACAAAGTATTTTCTTTGCTTCGTCTTGACCAATCACATATTCGTCTAAAAATTGCTTTATTTCTTTTGGCTTTCTAACTTGAACAGCACCTGTAGAACCCGGTCCTGCAGGATTATTTTTAGCTGTTAATTCTTGTGCAATAATTTCTTCAGCATGTTCTACACAATTTTCACAGATATGGCCCTCTTGTCCGGCTATCAGAATCTTTACCTCATCACGGCTTCTTCCACAGAAAGAGCAATGTAAATTGTTTTGTTTTGCCATAACCTTATATCTTATTTAAAATACTGTCTGCAATGCCATAAGCAACTGCTTCTGTAGCATCCATCCAGTAATCGCGGTCAAAATCTGCTAAGATTTGTTCCACTGTTTTTCCGCAATTTTCAGCTAATATTTTTGCTCCTAATTGTTTGGTCTTTAATATTTGATTTGCTTGAATTTCTATATCAGCACTGGTTGCTTGGTAATAACCACCTAAACTAGGTTGATGTATCATTACTTCACCATGTGGGTAAATATAGCGATGACCTTTAGCACCTGCACTTAAAAGAATAGAACCCATGCTTGCAGCTAAGCCCATACAGATGGTGCTTACCGGGCTTTGAATCATTTTAATGGTATCATACATCACCATTCCACTTGTAACCACTCCACCAGGACTATTGATGTATAATTTAATCTCTGCACCTGGTTTGTCTGCATCTAATAGAAGTAATTTAGTGACTACATCTTTTGCAGATTTATCGTCTACTACACCCCATAAATACACAGCTCTTTTTTCAAAAAATAGCTGTTCCATTTTTTTAGTCATGAAACTACCCATGGCATCTTGCTTCTCTTCTTTATTTTCTTCTGGTTCATCCTGATCATTATTTAGAAAAGGATTCACGATATATTTAGATTGTATCATTCTTACTATGTTTGAATTTGATATAATTATCCTTTCTTTTCTTTGCGAGGATTGGTTAACAATACTTCGTCTACTAATCCGTATTCTTTAGCTTCAGTTGCAGTCATCCAGAAATCGCGATCACTGTCTTTAGCAATGGTTTCTATTGGTTTACCAGTATGATTGGCAGTAATAGCATAAAGCTCCTGCTTTAGTTTTTTAATTTCACGCGCAGTAATTTCAATATCCGTTGCTTGACCGCCAATACCACCACTAGGTTGGTGCATCATGACTCTGCTGTGTTTTAAAGCGGTTCTTTTGCCTTGAACACCAGCACACAATAAAATTTGTCCCATGCTAGCAGCTATACCAGTACATATTGTAGCCACATCTGGTCCTATAAACTGCATAGTATCATAGATTCCCAATCCAGCATAAACGCTGCCACCAGGGCTGTTAATGTACATTTGGATATCCCTAGAACGATCGGTACTTTCTAAAAACAATAATTGAGCAGTTACAATATTGGCAACATAATCATTG
Organism: Synechococcus sp. UW140; assembly: GCA_943371295.1. Taxonomy (GTDB): domain Bacteria; phylum Bacteroidota; class Bacteroidia; order Chitinophagales; family Chitinophagaceae; genus Sediminibacterium. The sequence goes on from CALRUG020000020.1 coordinate 19,768, forward strand.
ATTCCTTCGCCCAAAAAAATAATCCGATCCATCATCAAACGGCTGAACACGTCCATACTCGCAACATTGAGCGGTCTTTCTTCAATGATATAAGGAGTAAGGTTGGTTACCTGACCATAATTTTTGTAATTGTGCAATACACCACTGCTGATACCATGGTGTTTAACTGCGTACTGTTCAAACTCTTTTCCAATATTCATACAAGTATTTTTCGCTTTGAAGTTAAGTGTTTTGTTAAATAGGTATAAAGACTGTTCAAATACTGTGCAAAGCTCAGTTTATGGCAATTTGACATAACAGCCCTCTATACCGTTAAAAAACGGTTGCTAAGGTCGTTCATTTTAGATAAGTTCAAAGCGGCTATTTGTTAATATATGGCAGAAAACAGTTTTCATATAGGACTTTGTATGGCAGGAGCAGTTTCAGCAGGAGCGTATACTGCAGGTGTGGTTAATTATTTATTAACTGCATTGGAGCGGTGGGAGCAAAACCGCCGAGAACCAGGGGTTCCAACACATCGGGTAAAGTTGTCCATTATTGGAGGAGCATCTGCTGGGGGAATGACAGGCTTTCTTACAGCAGCAGCCATGAATCAGCGAAGCAACAATTTATTGTATAGAACATGGGTAACCATGAAAGAAGACAATATGATGGGCCCCCTTTTGGATTGCTCCGACTTAAACAATTCAAGGTCTTTCCAATCCTTCCTGAATGGGAGCTTTACCGATGAATTGGCAACAGAAGCATTCGCTTACAGTTCCCAAAATTGGAACGATACACCTTCATATATACATCCTCAATTAAAAGTATTTGCAACATTGACCAATTTAGAGGGCTTCCCTTATTCTATTTCCTTTAATACCGATTTAGAAAAGCCCGACCATACCATGTCTGTACATTATGATTATGCCTGTTTTCAGTTTGGAAAGCAAAAGGCAAATCAGCATGGCTGGATTCCAGTTAATTTAAAAACAAGATTAAATACAAATCTTTTTAGAGATGCCGCATTGGCTACAGGTGCATTCCCCCTTGGATTACCAGCAAGAAGCTTGCATCGCCCAATCAATGCTATTTTAGAGAACAAATGGATTAACCAAGCAGGTCTTGCAATCAATCAAAAGCAGCCTTATTATCATTCAGTGCATGTAGATGGGGGATTGATGAATAATGAACCATTTGAAAAAGTAAGAGAGTTATTAAATGAGTTGGTATTTGAAGAGACAAAGCAAAACAATGCGTATAATCAGTTTGATCAATTTAAAAGCACTGTATTAATGGTTGATCCATTTCCAGGAACTTTAATGGAGCCATTTCCTAGGAACCCATCTGTTGGAAACGTTGCAAAATATGCGCTTTATGCAATGATGCAACAAATGAAAGCCAAGCCCGCACCCATTGCAGATGTATTGAGTAAAAATAAAGCAGGTCAATTTTTAATTGCACCAGTAAGGTATTCAATCAATCCATTGAATGCAAGAATCGAAGGAGCAAAAGCCATTGCTTGTGGGGCTTTAAATGGATTTAGTGGATTTATTTGTCAAGACTTTAGGGCACATGATTATGCATTGGGGCAATACAATTGCGAGCAATTCCTTCGTAATCATTTTACGATACCGATTGAAAAATTGGAATCACATCCCATTTTTTCCTTAGGGTATAAGGGAATTGATCTTAGGCCATATACATCTACCCGTTCTCCTTCAGTTCAAATTATTCCTGTATTTGGCAAACAGCAACATCCTATTGAATGGCCTGTACTTAGCCATGATCCAATTAGTTCTCAAAAAAAGGCAATACGAAAACGAATTGCTGGTCTGTCTAAAAGCATACCCTTAAAAGGGTGCAGTAAACAGTTGCTTTATTTGAGTGGGCAATTATTTTTGAATAGATGGGCTACCCATCAAACACATCAATTCATGCTGAAAGAATTAAAGAAACATGGGTTAGTCGCATAAAAAAACCAACCCTAGGGTTGGTTTTAAAATCATTCAACAAACTAAATTAATGGTGATGATGTTCTAATTTTTTAGCGAAATCATCTGCGCTAATTGATTCATCTTTTGTTTTTACTTGAGATTCTAATGCATCAAATAATTTCTCTGCATTAATTCTATGATAGCTGTCTTCTACAAATTTCTTGTCTTGCATCATGCGGTTGGCATAATCATCCACCCATTGCTGATTATCACCTAATGCGCCTAACTGATTACCCATATAACTGAACAATTGCATTTTAGCAAAATTGCGAATGTCTTCAGGTAATACTTCAATCTTATTGTCTTGAGTTAGTTTACTGCTAATTAATGTCCACTTTAATTGTTTAACAAATGAAGGGAACTCTGCTTCTGCTTCTTCTGCAGTTTTTGGTTTCTCACCACCATTTTGTAACCAACGCTTTAAGAAACTTTCAGGGAAGTCCATATTGATATGGTCTACCAAGAAATGATAAATTTGGTCTTGAACTTGATTGCGTGCAGATTGTGCATAATACTTTTCAATCTCTGCTTTAATTTCATTTCTAAGATCCGCTTCTGTTTTGATTTGGTCGTTACCAGGATAAATCTGAACAAATAGTTCTTCATTTAATTCAGCTTTCTCTACTAGACCAACTTTGGTAATTAATAGATTGAAATATTTATCCGCATCATCTTTGGTTAAACCAAGATCTGCTAAAATGGTTTCTGCTTCTTTGTCTTCAAATGCTTTCTTGATTTGTAATAGAACCACATCATCCTTTTTCTTATCCATTAAATTCTTGCGGAATTTTTCAGCAAAATATTTAACCAATACAGAATTGTCTTTTGTAATACCATTTTCTATTGGGTTTCCTTTCGCATCTGATTCAGTGAAAGTTACATTCAACACATTGTCTTCAGAACTAACTGTTTCAGGCTCTGTCATTTTTCCAAAACGAGTTTGTAGTCTAGCTACTTCATCATTGATCATTTCATCTGTTACCGTTACTACATATTTAGTTCCAGTGAATTTAGATAAGTCTACATCAAAATTGGGTTTTAATCCAATTTCAAAGGAGAATGCATAATCAATAGGATTATTCATATCTAGCACACGTGCATCATTTTCCAATGGCAGGGGTTGAGCAAAAATATCAATTTGCTCTTTGGCCATGTAGGCATTCATTTCTTGTTCAACCTTACGAAGAACTTCGTCAGAAAAGACACCCTGACCGTACATTTTTTTAACCAATCCAGTAGGAACCATCCCTTTTCTAAAACCTGGGATATTGGCTGTTTTAGCGTATTTCTTCAGACTGGTTTCAAAGTCTTTCAAATAATCCTCCTTGGTAAGGGTAACGGTAAGCTTATCATTTAATAAGCCAATGTTTTCTCTGGTAATTGTAGCCATATAGGTGTTTTATAAACTTAAAATCGGGCTGCAAAGGTAGGGGTTTCGCACAAAAAAACCACCTTAAAAAGGTGGTTAAGTGCGGATGATAGGGGTCGAACCTACATGCCTCGCGGCGCTAGATCCTAAGTCTAGTGCGTCTGCCAATTTCGCCACATCCGCATTTTGGACGGCAAAAATAAGGGGATTTTTTTAAAAACGAACAGTAAACTTGGTTCCAATTTGAGGTTCACTGGTGCATTCTATGCCTCCTCCCTGTTCTTCTATTTGGTTTTTGATCAAGTAAAGACCAATTCCCTTGCTGTCGTAACCACTGTGAAAGCTTTTTTGAAACTTGAATAACAAATGGCCAAACTTGTTCAAATCGATGCCCAAGCCATTATCGCTCACACTTAAATAACAATTGTCCTCATTTTCATAGGTACTGATATGAATGATTGGGGGTATACCGGGCTTGGAGTATTTAAGGCTATTACTCAATAAATTGTAGAGAATGCTTTGTAAATAAACCCTTGGATACATTATATTCGATACAGCAAGGTCCATGGTAATGGTTGCATTTTTTTGCTGTATAATATCTTGTAATTGTAAAATCGCACTATTGATTACATCTTCGAAAACGCAATCAGAAGCGGGTATATCTTTTTCTAAATGTATTTGTAGAATTTGAATTAATTCGTTGAGGTTATTGGTCAAATCATTGCTGATCTTTTTTAAATAATCCATTGAAGCTTTTTTTAGCTCAGGATCATTGGTGCTCTCGTACATATCGAGCATCTTGGAAATATTATGAGCTGGACCTCTCACATCATGAGTGATAATGCCAGCAAAGTCTTTCAACTGACTTACTTTTTTTTCTAAAGCATGCTGAATTTTCAGCAACTTTTTATTTTGCTCTTCTAAGCTTTCTATCGCTACTTGGGTAGAGTTAATCATGGCGTATAGTCGGCTGGGGGGAGCGCCGTTACCTAAAATTAGGTATTTCTTTAAAAAAGTTATCTTATTATTAACTAATCGTCATTTGACGAAAAAGTGATACTATTTGTTATTTGAGTGCTTTTAGGATGGCTTCAATGGTTTGGTTCATACCCGATTGGGAAATCCACCTCAACACTACCACCAAGTCATTTTCCTGATCTACATAAATAATATTGTTACCATTTCCTAGATGAACAAATGCCGATTCAGGTGCTGCTGGTAGAAATTTGCGATTGGTGTTTAAGAAAAAATTCATGTACCCGTATTCTTTATTGGCTGGTCCTGGTGTTTTGGATTGCTTTATCCAGTTTTCAGAAATAAGCTGTTGATTATTCCATTTTCCATTACGCAAATGAAGCAAACCAAATCGAGCCATGTCTTCGGCATGAATAAACATTCCTCCACCCCAATGCCCACCGCCACTTACCGATTGAACAGGTTGACCGTCTAATACAATCCAGGAATTTCTATATCCAGTCCATCTCCAAGTAGAAGATGCTCCAATTGGATCCATAATATATTGTTTCAACACCTGAGGCAATGGTTTTCTAAATACACTGGTAATTGCTAAAGCCAAGGCATTTACCCGAACATCATTGTATTCGTAAACTGTTCCTTGAATATTACGGACCCTATTTAACCATTTTTTGGAATCTGAATCCGGGCGATCTGCCCAATCGGGCTTACCCCATAAAGTACCTTCCCAATCGCTACTTTGTCTGAGCATTGATTCCCAAGTAATGGTTTTGTTATGCGGTGTATTAAAGGGTTGTAATAGTTCTGCTTGTTTAAATTGTTCTGCAGGTTTAGTAATTGGATTGGTTTGAAATAATTCAATTGGAGGTATATAAGGTGCAACCAAGTCGTTTACTGAAGCAATCAGGTGTTGATCAATTGCAAGCCCTACAACGGTTGATAAAAAGCTCTTTGCAACACTATGGGTCATATCAGGTTTTAGCGGACTGCCCCATTCTGCAATTTTATATCCTTTATAAAGAATAATACCTGTTTGATCTCCTCTATCTTCAAATGGTCCAATACCATCTCCAAAAGGTTCTTTCCCAAATGTTTTGTAGTGGTTTTCTTCCATACTACGTGGATTGGGAGACTCTGCTAGTTGTGCAATTTTGATGGCTTCTTGAATAGCCAATTCGGAAAGACCTAGACTCTCTGGACTTTTCTTTTCCCAGGAATGCAAAGAAGGATAATACAAAGTGGTGGATACTGCTTTTTTAGATTGACTAAAGCAGCTGAAGGATGCAATCAATGCAATAAATAAAAAACGATAATGCTTAATCATGAATTCAAATTAAGCATTATCATTTATCTAAAGAAGTTTACCCTCTGTTTTGAGCAGACTTATGGTAACTAAATTTTCTTGTTCTGTTTTGTTGTTGCGGCCTTCTGTTGCGTTCAGGAAGTTTAAAACTTCCTACAACTGGGGCTTCGGAATGATACGCATGATCAGTAACCACTGGCAACTGAATCTTGATTAGTTTCTGAATATCTTTTAAATAAGCCCTTTCTTCTGCGTCACAAAATGATACAGCCATGCCACTTGCTCCTGCTCTACCTGTTCTACCAATACGGTGCACATAAGTTTCTGGAACATTGGGCAGTTCATAATTAAAAACATGCGATAATAAATCTATGTCTATTCCTCTTGCTGCAATATCTGTTGCAACTAAAATACGCGTTGAACCTGCTTTAAAATTGGTGAGTGCACGTTGTCTTGCATTCTGTGATTTATTACCATGTATGGCTTCTGCGGTAATACCTTGTTTGATAAGGTCTTTCACTACTTTATCAGCTCCATGTTTGGTTCTGGTAAATACTAAAGCTGTTTGTATTTGTTGGTCTTTTAAAAGCTCATTCAACAAATGTTTTTTGTGTTCTTTCTCAACAAAATAAACAGCTTGTTCAATTTTCTCCACAGTAGAAGAAACTGGCGTCACTTCAACTTTTGCTGGATTATGTAAAAGAGTAGCAGATAATTTTTCAATTTCTGGAGGCATGGTTGCAGAAAAAAATAAAGTTTGTTTTTTAGCTGGTAATTTGGCAACAATCTTTTTTACATCATTGATGAATCCCATGTCTAACATGCGATCTGCTTCGTCTAAAACAAAAAATTGAATATCGTGTAAACGCACATGGCCTTGTTGCATTAAGTCTAATAATCTACCTGGTGTGGCAACTAAAATATCTACCCCATTTCGTAAAGCATTTACTTGATGAACCTGCGATACTCCCCCAAAAATAACCTGGTGTTTTATTCTTAAGTTTTTGCCATAGGCTGCAAAACTTTCATCAATCTGAATAGCCAATTCTCTAGTAGGCGTTAATATTAAGGCCTTGATTCCCTTGCTGTAATTTCCGCCAATTTGTGTTTGGCAAACCAATTGTAAAATCGGAATGGCAAATGCAGCTGTTTTACCTGTACCGGTTTGGGCGCAACCCAATAAATCTCTTCCAGCCAATGCCAATGGTATGGCTTGTTGCTGAATAGGGGTAGGATTTACGTACCCTTCTGTTTCGAGCGCATTCAAGATGGGCTCAATGAGTTCTAATTCTTTGAATAACACATTATGTGATTTAAGTGAACACCTGAAATATCAAGTGCTATATAGCCTAACTATTGATGGGATTACCTTGTCACTGAAGTAGATGCCAGTCTAACCGAGAGAGTATATGAATAATGCAAAGCTAGTCAATTTTGTCCAAAAGCCCAAACAGGGGCTATTGCGAGCTCATGAAAACGGTTGCTTATTGGTTTAACAAAGCAACTATTTGCTCCAAATAAAGCTGGTCTGTTTTATCAAATTGGTCGTAATCACTACTGTCTACATCTAATACGCCCCAAACGATTCCATTCTTTAAAAGAGGTACAACAATTTCAGATTTAGATAAACTGCTGCAAGCAATATGACCGGGAAACTTTTCAACATCTGGAACAATCAATGTTTTTTCTCGTGCCCAGCTTGTTCCACAAACGCCTCTTCCTTTTTGAATTCTGGTACAAGCAACAGGACCTTGAAATGGTCCTAATACCAATTCATTTTGTTCAACTAAATAAAAGCCTACCCAAAACCAACCAAACTGCTCTTTTAATGCAGCAGCCATATTGGCCAAGTTGGCTATTAAATTATTTTCTCCAGATAACAGTCCTTTTATTTGTGGAATTAGGGCTTGATATTGTTCTTCTTTTGAACCTTGAATAATATGTAAATCTTCTGCCATGCTACAAAGTTAATCCTATGCCTTTAAATGGCTTTTCTAAAAAGTTTTGCGAATTCTTTTTGTTCCGCCCAAGATACCAACCAAGCAAATAGCCCTATGAAAATGAAACCAATGAGTATACCCAACCATAAATGCGGGAAAAAATAAAGAATGGCTTTTTGAATACCATACATAGTTAATACAATGGCTAAGTATGCAGTTAGTTTTTTTGTTGCATATGGCACAGGATAATGTTGTTGCCCCAAATAGTAACTTACCAACATCATAAATAGGTAACATAGAAAAGTAGCCAATGCTGCACCCAAATAATGCAATGACGGTATCAATAAAATATTCAATCCGATGGTGATTAATGCACCTGCGACGGTGATCATTGCTCCATAATTATTTTTATCGGTCAATTTATACCAGATGCTTAAGTTGTAGTAAATGCCTAAAAAAATATTTCCCAAAGCCAATAATGGAACTACTTGTAATCCCTGTACCCAGAGCGGTTTATTAATGGCCAAGAAGAACCAGCCAAAAACTTCTATGAATAAGCTAATGAATAAAAACATAAAGCAACAGGCAATTACAAAGAATTTCATCACCCTTGCATAAACTTTCTGTGCATGCTCTTCTCCTTTTTGTTTAAAGAAAAAAGGTTCTGCAGCCATTCTAAATGCTTGTATCAAAATGGTAATCAATACCGCTAGTCGGTATATATTTCCAAAAATGCCCAATTCGTGTTTGGCTTCATCTACAGGTAATTGAACTACGTGTTGGTATATTAATCTACTCAACATATCATTCACCATACCGCCCATTCCTACAATAATTAATGGGTAACTGTATTCCATTACTTTTTTAAACAGGGGAACACTAAATTGAATATTGATTTTTCTAAACTCGTTTATAAGCAATAGAAATGTAAGAATACTGCCCGCTAAATTGCCTATTAAATAATAGCCAATGCCAATATTATTATTGGTGAACATGCTTAACCAAGAATTGGGGTCTTGTTGCACTTTATATGGAATCCATCCTATGAAAAGAAGTACGGTAGTCAAATTGACTAATACACTAGACAAACGAACTGCTGCATATTTTTTAGGGCGGTTTTCTTGCCTCAATTTGGCAAATGCCAAAGTACTCAAAGTGTCAAAAAATAAAATACCAATCATCCAATTGATAAATTCGGGATGCGCTTCTAAGTTGGCAAATTGAAGAATTGATTTACTGAAAAACCATAAAAGACCCGTAAACAAAAAAGTTGTTCCTAATAATGCAATGGATAGTGTGCTATATAATTTATTGGGATCTTCTTCTTTGCTGAATCTAAAATAAGCAGTCTCTAACCCATAGGTAAATAATACATTCAAGAAAGGAATGATGGCATAAATCTGGGTTAAGTCAGCAGTAGTGGCAGGTTGTGCAAAAAACAATGGCAAAGAAAGATTCATTAGGTAGCCCAAGAATCTACTAGTAATGGTGGGTACACCATACCATAATGTTTGATTTGCCAGTTTTTTTATCTCGCTCAAAATACTAATCTAAGTTTCAAAAATAAGGTATTGTAATCAGTTGTGAAGGTCAATAGGAGGATTGCCTTTGATACCGATGCCAGGCTCTGCAAAACGTGAATCTTTTAAAAATACAGAATCGGTAAGGGTTTGAAGAAAAGCCCTTAATTGTCCTATTTCATAATTGCTTAAAGGCAACTTGTTTTTTAGGAGGGGATCGGTATTGGGACCAACTTGCATATTGGTTCTATAATGTTCAAATACATTCATCAGCGAAAAAAATCTACCATCATGTCCGTAAGGAAAACTGACCGAAACATTGCGTAAGCTGGGCACCCTGAATTTTAAAGAATCGGAAGCATCATTGGTAATGGTCATTCTACCCAGATCTTTTAAATAAGGTTCCAATGGCATACCAATATTTCTATAACTATAATCGGTAAACAAAGGTTCAGAATGGCATTGTGCACATTTGGTTTTAAAAATAGAATGTCCCAATTGCTCAGGTAAAGAGAAATGATCTTCCCCACGCATTACTCTGTCGTATTTGCTATTGCTGCTCACCATGGTCAATAAAAATTGACTCAATGCTTTTCCTAGTCTTTGGGTATTGATGGTTTCGTCTCCAAAAGCTGCTTTAAATAGTTTGGGATATTGCTTTGTTTTTTTCAGTTTGCTCAATACATTTTCAATACTTTCTCCCATTTCATTGTGCGCAGTAATGGGTGCCAATGGTTGAAGGTCTAGGTGATTAATGCCTCCGTCCCACATAAACTCTTTTTGCCAGGCAAGATTAAACAAAGCAGGGGCGTTTCTTGTGGTTAAAGCATTTTCAAGCCCATGACTGAGGGGATGATCGTAACTGTTGAATGCCCCAAATTGTTGGTGACAACTGCCGCAAGAAATAGTACCATCTTTACTTAGTTGACCATCATAAAACAATTGCTTTCCTAAAGCAATCCCGGCTTCTGTAAGTGGATTCTTGCTGAAATCATAAACTGGTTGAGGCCATCCCTTAGGAACAACAAAAGGCACTCTTTTAGCAATAGATTGATTTTTATTAATGCCAATAAATCCGGCACAGAGTACCACCAGCAAAACAATGAATAATATGGTCTTTTTTATTTGCATTAATTATTCGGGTAAATACTAAACATGGTTCCATAATTATCTGCCAACTGCATGGATAATTTACCCGCATTGTGACAGTTAGGATTGGTTGCAATAGATATGGTATGCTTTCCATCAAACCATTGTCCTAAATTGGTTTGTATGTTTACTGGTTTGTTTTTTTCTTGAATAGTAGGAAGCGCTAAAACAATTGTTCTGACTGCATTATACGGCGATTGAAATCCCCCCACTTCATAACTAAAACGGTTGCCAGCAGTGTTGGCTTGTGGAGAAATTCCGTGCATTTTGGCCATAATATATCCGGTTCTCCATGTCCAAAACATGCCTATTGCAGGGTCTAAAACACCTGTTTGTATTCCGGTTGTATTCAAAATACTATCAACCCCAATATCAAAAATTAATTTTTTGGCATTCGATAAAATGGTAAACGGAAGTTTGGTAGACGACTCGTCTGATAGATTAATTAAAAAATGGTTGTTGGAAAGTGGAATAGTATCATTAGTAGCAGTAATTAATTTCCATTTTGAAGTGTAAAACATAAAACGATGAATCTGAACCTTTTCTCCAGATCGAT
>CALRUG020000021.1:0-29293 GCA_943371295.1 Synechococcus sp. UW140
AAGGAATTTATTTCAATCAATTGCTTCGAATTAATCTAATTCATTCGGTTAGAAATGGTTTGGAAGAACCCAACGATGAATACCAAGTTTTGTTGAACCTTCCAGAGCGAGAAAAAGAATTCTTAAAATATTTAGCAACCGATTTAACACTCAAAGAGATTGCAGCTAAAATGAATTTAAGTCCGCGCACCATAGATGGGTACAGAGATAATTTATTTGAAAAAGTTAAAGTGAATAATAGAGTTGGGTTGGTATTATTTGCACTCAGAAACAACCTTATTCAATTATAGTACTAGTCTTTAATTTCCCAAACTTCTCTTCCACGTAAGAGTTGATCCAAATTTCCTTTTCCTTTTGAGGCAATGGTTTCTTCTATTTGCAAAGCCATCATGTCTTCGTAACAAGGACGGTCTGTTTCATAAAAAACACCAAAGGGTCTAGGGAATTGAAAATTGGATTGATGTGGATCATCAAACATTCTGATTAATGTTTGTGCTTTATAAAAATCTTTTTCGTCGTGAATCCAACAATCATCTGCACTAAAATTTTCGCCCAGCTCAACCACTTCAGGTTGCAAACCATTTAAGCGAATACCTTTGTTTTGGTTGGCACCAAATACCAAAGGCTTTCCTTGCTCTAAGAACAAATCATGGTCTGCTTTTGAAGACTTTTCAGTAAAAATTTCAAAAGCACCGTCATTAAAAATATTACAGTTCTGATAGATCTCTAAAAATGAAGCACCCTTGTGTTGATGAGAACGAGTTAATAAAGTTTGCAAATGCTTAGGGTCACGATCCATTGAACGCGCAATAAACGTAGCATCTGCACCCATGGCCAATGCCAACGGATTAAAAGGATGATCAATACTACCAAATGGGGTACTCTTGGTAATTTTATTGGTTTCAGAAGTAGGTGAATATTGTCCTTTTGTTAAACCATAAATCTGGTTATTGAACAACATGATATTGACGTCAAAATTTCTTCTCAGTAAATGGATCGTATGATTTCCTCCAATGCTTAAACCATCGCCATCACCTGTAACAATCCAAACACTTAATTCTGGACGAGTAGCTTTTAAACCACTAGCAATAGCGGTAGCTCTTCCATGAATACTGTGCATACCAAATGTATTCATATAATAAGGAAAACGGCTACTGCAACCAATTCCACTAATGATTACAATATTTTCTTTGGGCACTCCAATACTTGGCATGATCTTTTGAACCTGTGCCAATATAGAGTAGTCTCCACAACCAGGGCACCAACGAACTTCTTGATCGGTTGCAAAATCTTTTGCGGTTAAAATGGGTGCCGCTATTGTTTCAGTAGACATAATTTATTGTTTAATTAATTCTTCCCAATATTCTGCAGCTCTTCTAGTATGTGGAATTACAATCGTTCCTCCAACAATGTTGGCTACTGCAAAAATTTCATACATTTCTTCGGTGGTTACGCCCAATTCAAAACTCTTTCCTAAATGGTATTTAATACAATCATCACAACGCAATACCATACTGGCTACTAAGCCCAACATCTCTTTGGTTTTTTTATCCAATGCGCCTTCATCATAGGTATTGGTATCTAAGTTCCAAAGACGCTTCATCACTAAATTATTCTTGCTCAGAATCACTTCATTCATTCGCTCTCTATAGCTATTGAATTCATTCACCATTTCACTCATATATCGGTAATTGTTCTGCAAAAATACAGCAGCAATGCATAGCCGAACCAATTTCTTTGTATTTTAACCCTCAAATACTATCGAATGAAGAAAATTTTATTATTCATTTTTCTAATGCCATTAATGGTATTGGCACAGCAAGCTGCTGATTTGGTTAAAATAACCGACATGTACAAAATCAAACAAATGAACAGCATCAGTTTAAGCCCTGATGGCAAGCAAGCTTTGTTTGTGTTAAACAGTATTGAACCCGAAGGAAATAGTAAATGGGAATACAAATACTCCAATCAATTGTATTTAGTAGCAGCAGATGGTTCTTCAAGCCCCAGGGCATTAACCTATAAAGAGAACGCAAGCCAACCCGTTTGGAGCCCCGATGGTAAAAAAATTGCTTTTGTAAGGGCAGTAGACGGCAAGCCACAAATCTTTTTTTTGTCTTTGGAGGGAGGTGAGCCGGTTCAAATCACCAAGTTCCGTTATGGAGCAAGCAGCCCTCAGTTTAGCCCTGATGGAAGCCAACTCTTGTTCAGTGCATCTGTTTCTTTAGCAGATTTATTAAAAGACAAAGAACTCAACCCAACTTTAGCGGTTCCAAAATGGCCAGCAGAGAAACCCGGGTTTGAACAGAATCAATTCCTCCAACCCAATAAAGCCTTACCCAACCCCGATGGCACAACTGAAGAAATCAGGGCTTATTTAGAGTTGAATGTAGTAGAAAGAAAAGCCAAAGTCATCAACAAATTAAATTTTCAAGAGGAAGCTACTACATCGGGCGACCAATCTTTTTCGCATTTATTTATTGTTGCTGCTGAAGCAGGATCAACACCTAAAGCCCTTACACAAGGCTTTCATCGTTTTGGTGGCGCTAGCTTTACACCTGATGGAAAACAAATTGTATTTACCGGAAATACCGATAATACACAACACCCCGATCGTGCTTTAGAAAGTCAAGTATTCATTGTTAATGCCGATGGATCTGGCATGAAACAATTATTAAGTGCTGCTGGTAAATCATATTCCAGTCCATCTGTTTCTCCTTCTGGAAAATGGTTGGCCGTTCAAGTAGGCACAGTGTCTTTTGTAAATGTTCCTGAATTAGCGGTAATGCCTTTGAATGGAACAGCTGCTGATTTAGTGATGCTACCCTTTGATAGAAATAAGGGTGGACTTTCTTGGAGCAAAGACGAACAACATATTTATTTTACTGCACAAAGCAATGGCGGTGCCCCTATTTATCGCATGAATGTAAAAACAAAAAAATCAGAGCAGTTAACTTCTGTAGATGAAGGTATTTCTAGTTTTTCTATGAAAGCAGATAAACTGGTTTATGTAAAGACAGCGGTAGCCAATCCATTTGAATTATACACGACTGATGTGAATGGTAAAAACGAAAAACGCATCAGCAGTTTCAATTATGATTGGGTCAGCAAAAAACAATTGAGTTTTCCAGAGAAAAGAACATTCAAAAACGAGAAAGGATTAACCGTTGAATACTGGATCATGAAACCAGCTAATTATGTAGCAGGCAAAAAATATCCAACTATTTTAAATATTCATGGAGGCCCTTCAGCTATGTGGGGACCTGGCGAAAGCTCTATGTGGCATGAGTTTCAGTATTATGCAGCCAAAGGTTATGCAATTGTTTATGGTAACCCTAGAGGTTCTGGCGGATACGGTGAAGACTTCTTAAGAGCCAACGTAAATGATTGGGGTGCAGGACCTACTTCAGATGTATTAACTTCTGTAGACTTAGCAACAAAAGAAGGATTCATTGATACTTCTAGATTAGCAGTAACTGGTGGATCATATGCAGGTTATTTAGTTGCATGGATCATCAGCCACGACCAACGTTTTAAAGCGGCTTGTGCACAAAGAGGCGTGTACGATTTGGGGACTTTCTTTGGAGAAGGCAATGCATGGAGATTAGTGCCGAATTATTTTGGCGGCTATCCTTGGGAAGAAAAAACCAGGCCCATTTTATTTCGTGAATCACCCATTAATTATGTAGACAAAATACATACCCCCTTTATCATTTTCCATGGAGAAAATGATTTAAGAACTGGTGTAATTCAAAGTGAAATGCTCTACAAAAGTTTAAAGGTCTTGGGCCGAACTGTAGAGTACGTAAGGCATCCAGGCGGTACGCATGAATTAACTCGTACGGGTAATAATCGCCAACGAGTTGATCAAATGCTGAGAACAATTGAGTTTTTTGATCGGTTTATTCGGCATTAATTCGAATTAACCTTAAGATATCCGATATAAAAAGCCGACCCATTTAGTTGAGTCGGCTTTTTATTGCTATAGGGATGTCTATTTCAACATTTTCCTTTTTCCGATTTATCTTTTTGTACGAAGATTCCAATTTTTAATTAATACTCCCCGCGCCAAAATAAGACTGCAATGCTGAAGGTATATTAATTCCTTCTGGTGTTTGATTGTTCTCTAACAAACAAGCCATGATTCGGGGCAATGCCAATGAACTGCCATTCAGGGTATGTACCAATTGTGTTTTACCATCCGTACCTTTGAATCTGCATTTCATTCTGTTGGCTTGGTAGTTTTCAAAATTGCTGACACTGCTCACTTCTAACCAACGGTCTTGTGCTGCACTGTACACTTCAAAATCATACGTGATGGCACTGGTAAAGCCCATATCCCCGCCACATAAGCGGAGTATGCGATAAGGCAGTTCTAATGATTGCAATAATTTTTCTACATGCAAGACCATTTCATCCAAAGTTTCATAACTTTTATCTGGATGCACAATTTGAATGATTTCTACTTTTTCAAATTGATGTAAACGATTTAATCCCCGTACGTCTTTACCGTAACTGCCCGCTTCTCTTCTAAAGCATGGAGAATATGCAGTCATTTTCACAGGGAAATCAGTTTCTTTTAAAATGGTATCTCTGTACACATTGGTAACAGGCACTTCTGCTGTTGGAATCAAATAAAAATCATCTTCTGTAGCATGGTACATCTGCCCTTCTTTATCGGGCAACTGTCCTGTAGCATAAGCAGAGTCTGCATTTACCATGAATGGTGGGAGATATTCTGTATAACCCGCGGCAGTATTGAAATCTAGAAAATATTGAATCAATGAGCGCTGCAACTTAGCCCCCTTTCCAATATAAACAGGAAAGCCGCTTCCAGTAATTTTATTTCCCAATTCAAAATTGATCAAATTGTATTTAGTTGTGAGGTCCCAATGAGGAACGGAGCCTTCGCTCAATTGCGGTTTTGATCCCCCCGTTCTAACGACTTCATTTTCCTCCGGCGTTTTACCTTCTGGAACCATATCGGCAGGTAGGTTCGGCAGCTGTACCAATTGTTCAGCCAATTCTTTTTCTAGCTGAGCCATTTTCTCTTTCAGTGGTTCAAGTGTCTGTTTCCATGTAGCCACATTTTGCTTTATGGCTTCTGCACCTTCTTTATCACCCTTGGCCATTAATTGTCCGATTTCCTTGGATGCCGCATTCACTTTGGCTTGTGTATCGTCAAAAGCTGCTTGTACTTTTTTGCGCTCATCATCTAATGAAATAATGGAATCCACTAATTCTGGTTGTTTAAAATGCTTCTTAGCCAGCTGTTGCTTCACTTTTTCCGGGGCTGCTTTTAATACACTTACCTGTAACATAATCTCGAATTTGCTGCAAATATACCTTATCAAGGTTGATGATGGCATGCCTTGATGGTTTACATTTGCAGTATGTTTATTACAGATGATTTGATGCAACGTTGGTGGGCTCTGGAAGCCAAATTATTAGAGCGTTTTGGCAAAAAGCCCGATTTAGAAGCCGTTCTGTTCTTAATTGGCCTACAAGAAACGGGCTTTATGGCAGAAAAAATATCGAAAGAACAAAAACAAGATCTCATGCACGTGGCGGTTTGTACTGTGCTGGCTCAAAGTGGTTATTATTTGTTAGAAGGAAAAGATGAAGAGGGATGGCCACATTTTGGTCAGTTAAAGCAATTGCCCGAAATGAGCTTGCCAGAACAAGAAAACTTTATTAAAGATCATGTGTTGCTTTATTTTGAGCAATCGGGTTTTTAAATACCTTAGTAGCGATAATTAATTTTATCCCTTCAAATTTTATCCAATATTTGCATTATAAAAATAACCGCATTATGAATTTTCCAGCAGAACTACGTTACACCAAAGACCACGAATGGATTAGTATTGATGGCAATATTGCCACTATTGGCATTACCGATTTTGCTCAACATGAATTAGGTGATATCGTTTATGTAGACATCAATACAGTAGGAAAGGAATTGGCTGCTGAAGAAGTTTTTGGAACTGTTGAAGCGGTAAAAACCGTAAGTGACTTGTTTTTGCCATTAGCTGGAACAGTAACAGAAGTAAATACATTATTAGAAAAACAACCTGAATTGGTGAATACCGATCCTTATGGAGACGGTTGGATGATTAAAATGACGGTTACTGATCCTTCAAGCTTTGAAGGTTTAATGACCAAAGATGCTTACGAAGCATTGGTTGGCTAAAATGCCCTAATTCAATATATCCTATCATTTCCATTTGGAACAAGTACAACAATACACAGAGTCCGAACTTATTTTGCTGCTCAGTCAGCAAAGTGAGTCTGCGTTCAGTTATTTGTATGACAACTATTCAGGGGCTTTATATGCTAGTATACTTAGTATTGTAAACGATCAAGAAGCTGCAGCAGATACTTTGCAGGAAGTTTTTATCAAAATTTTCAAGCAAATTCATTCTTACGACAGCACCAAAGGGCGTTTGTATACTTGGATGTTGAATATTGCTCGTAATGCAGCCATTGATACTACTAGAAGTAAGGGCTTTCAAAAAAACAAACAAAACCAAGAACTCTCTGATAACGTATATGATTTAGCGGGTAGTGCAGAAATCAAAACCGACGATATCGGTTTAAGAAAACTGGTGCATGGTTTAAGGCCCGAATGGAGGGTTTTGGTTGAATTATCTTATTTTGAAGGATATACACAAGATGAGATTGCCAAAATGCTTGATATCCCCTTAGGTACTGTCAAAACCAGGCTGAGGGCGGCTTTAAAAGAATTGCATAAATTGATTAAAGAGTGAATACACAGGAATACATACAAAGTGGAATAATTGAAAGCTATGTCTTGGGCATGGCTAGCTCGGCTGAAGCAGCTGAGTTGGAACAATTATGTCTACAGTATCCTGAAATTAAGCAAGCAATAACTGATTTTGAAATTGCCCTTGAAGCGAATGCTTTGGCCAAATCAGTAGCTCCTCCTGCCCATCTAAAACAACAAATTTTTGCCTCACTACAATCAGAATTTAAGGCAATTGAAAATAAAGCCGCTGGAAGGGAGGAAATAACTGCATCTCCAATCCATGAAACAAAGGTTGTTAAAATGAAACAGCCGGGTCGATTACTTGCAGCTGCTTCGGTTATCCTTCTAGTAATCAGTGGGGGAATGAATATCTATTTTTACAGCAAATTCAAGGAAACGACCCAACAATACCAAGCTCTAGTTTTAGAGAAAAATACTTTGCAGGCCAATAACCAGATTATGCAAACGAAAAGTTTGGATATGTTCAACAGCATGCAAATGATGACAGACCCCAATATGCAAAAAGTTGCTATGCCGGGCATCGCTGGTAAAGAATCTAATTATGCAACTGTTTTCTGGGATACTAAATCTAAAGACGTTTATTTGCTACCCAATAAATTACCACAGCCAGCTTCGGGTAAACAGTACCAGCTTTGGGCAATTGTAGATGGCAAGCCCGTTGATGCTGGCGTAATAAGCGACTGTGCTGGTTTATGTAAAATGAAAAATATACCCAGTGCCTCTATGTTTGCAATAACACTAGAAAAATCAGGTGGAAGTGAATCACCAACTCTCTCAGAAATGTACGTAGCGGGTAAAGTTGGTTAGATTGTCAAGAGAGTGACGAAATACGGTTATCTTTATTCCGTATAATTTATATGAACGTAGATCAAATCAAAAAAATTCTTGGGTTAAAAAAAGCGATTATTTCGCTCGAGAATAAAATATTTAACCTAGTCTCCTTCTTGGTATTTATTGCCATGATTATCAGCCTTGCTAGTAATATTTTATTAAAAAGAGATACTTTATTACTAAGCATGATTCTTTGCTTAGCTATGATATCTTTTTATGTATTCTATATCTCTAGATACCAGGAAAAATTTGTTCCAATAGGGGTTATTTATATTGTATTTAGTTTACTCTTTTTTATTCCCATTTGGTTTAGTAATGGAGGAGTTGAGGGGCCTACCAAAACAGCATATTTGATGAGTGTTGTGGCAGCTATGATGATTCTGCCCAAACGTTTTCATTTGCCCTTTATTATAATGACTATCCTACTAATTATAGGGCTGTACTTATTAGAATTAGAACATCCGGAATGGCTAATTCCCTACCCTTCCAATACAATCAAGCAAATTGATATTTTAATTAGTACCATTCTTTATTTACTAATTATTGCAGTTAGCGTAAGCTTGTACAAACGAACTTATGATATTGATCGCAATAACTTAATTAAGAAATCAATCGATTTAGAA
This sequence comes from Synechococcus sp. UW140, assembly GCA_943371295.1. Taxonomy (GTDB): domain Bacteria; phylum Bacteroidota; class Bacteroidia; order Chitinophagales; family Chitinophagaceae; genus Sediminibacterium. Next base: position 8,242 of record CALRUG020000021.1, read on the forward strand.
GAATCAAAAGAATATTTATCCGAAACAAAACAACAGGCAGAAGAAGCTACTAAAGCCAAATCAAGGTTTTTGGCCAATATGAGCCACGAAATTAGAACCCCATTAAATGGAATCATTGGCACGATCGATTTATTACAGCATACCCCACTTAATGCAGAGCAAGAAGAATTAATGCTTTCTTTAAAATCTAGCAGTACCCACCTACTAGAAATTGTAAATGATGTTTTAGATATTTCAAAAATTGAAGCGGATAAATTAGAATTATTTGAAGGCCCTTGTAATTTGCAAAGCATTGTTCAGCAAGTAACTGCTATTAGTAGCCCACGATTAATTGCATTAAAAAAGAAAATTGAACTTAGTTCAATCATTCAACCTGCTGTAGAAAATGAAATCATTGCAGACGAAAGCCGGATAAAGCAGGTACTGATTAATTTAATTGGAAATGCCATCAAGTTTACTGAATCTGGTAGCATTCAACTTGAAGTAAGTGCAAATCATATTGACGATTCATTACAGGAACTTCATTTTGCAGTATCAGATACAGGTATAGGAATCAGTGAAGAAAATATTGAAACCCTATTTGTTCCTTTTACACAAATAGACTCAACCGCCACTAGAAAACACAGCGGTACAGGATTAGGCTTATCTATCTGCAGAAAAATAATTGAAGAAATGGGAGGTAGAATTTGGGTAGAAAGCCAATTGGGAAAAGGATCTACTTTTAAATTTATTATTCCTGTTCAAATAAACTTAGTTAGAAAAACACAGCAACAACCCCAACAAAATACAGCTGGAATTATTAGTGGTACAGAAATAAAGCCTTTAAAAATGTTGGTTGCAGAAGACAATAATATGAACCAATTATTGGCAACTAAAATGTTTAAAAAAATTGGCTATATCATCGAGATTGCTAATAATGGTAAAGAGGCAGTTGAAATGACTAATAAATATGATTACGATTTGGTATTCATGGATATTCATATGCCTGAAATGGATGGAATTGAGGCAACGGAAAAAATATTAAATAGTGGAAAAGCAAAAATTCCAATCATCATTGCAATGACTGCTAATGCGGTTAAAGAAGCAGAAGCAGAGTACCTTCAACTAGGTATGAAAGACATTGTAACCAAACCATTCACCATTGAACAACTTAGAAAGGTTCTGGAGAAGTGGGCTCATTAAGCCAACTTTATTTAGCCTGTTTTTTATTATAAGCTTGATTCTTTTTACTTTGCCCGCTAGTAAAGTACCCCGTATATATTGGATTGATATTCCGCATTTTGATAAAATTATTCATGCAGGTATTTTTGCTGTTTTATGCACTACAGCTTACTTATGGCTGAGTCATTATTTTTCGAGTTCAGAAAAAAAGATAGCTATTTATATTGTCTTGCTAATGACTGGTTATGGTATTGGGATAGAATTTATTCAAGCTGAATTAATTGAGGGTAGATCTTTTGAGAAATTGGATATACTGGCTGATTTTACAGGCTGTATTCTCTTTTTAATCGGTAGACCATTGCTGAAACGACTGTAAAAAAGTCGGCCCCTGTAGAAACAGGGGCCTCAACCAAAACTAACTGCTTATGAGAAAAATTTAAACCAATTTGTATTTCTTATATAAGTCCAAACCTCATGCCAATCTGAACATTAATCTGTTAATGATTCTCTAATGATTTGTTCTGCATATAAGACTCATTGGTATTCTATTTGTTTAATAAAGAACTGTTAAAAGGTATATAATACTTAAGCAGCATTAAGTTACGAATGATATTTCATAAATCCATCATCCATTTAGTTAATTTTTTTAATAAGTATTTAAAAATCCTTACCTAAAGACTATTTTTGAAACATGCCCTATTTCAACCTAAACGACAGCATCAACTTAGTTTCTAAACTTACATTTAGGCGATTTTGGAATGGGTTAAAGGTTTACACTAGTTTTAGACTAACTAGATTGCTGAAAAAGCCTATTCAATGGGGAATGCCTATTTCCATTTCATTTGAACCAACCACTTCTTGCAACTTAAGATGTCCTGAATGTCCCAGTGGTTTGAGGGAATTCACCCGTCCTACTGGAATGCTTCAGAAAGATTTTTTCATGGAAACGATAGATGAAATATCACCTGAACTGCTCTATCTTATTTTTTATTTTCAGGGGGAGCCTTATTTGAATCCCAAATTTTTAGAAATGGTTCAATATGCCCATCAAAAGGGAATCTATACTGCTACATCTACCAATGCGCATTACTTAACTGACGAAAATGCTAGAAAAACGGTAGAAAGTGGATTAGATCGCCTAATTATTTCAATTGATGGAACCAGTCAAGATGTGTATCAGCAATATCGAGTAGGAGGGAAATTAGAAAAAGTAATAGAAGGAGCTAAAAACATCGTAAAATGGAAAAAAGAATTAAATTCCAAAACCCCCTTTGTGTTTTTCCAGTTTTTGGTTGTTAAACCCAACGAACATCAAATATCGGATATCAAAAAATTGGGAAAAGAGATTGGAGTAGATCAGGTAAGGCTTAAAACAGCCCAAGTGTATAATTATGAGGAAGACCCTAATCAGCTCATTCCAACAAATAAGAAATATAGTAGATACAAAGCCGGCCCAGATGGTAAAATGAAATCGAAATCTGGTTTAAAAAATTACTGCTGGAAGCTTTGGCATGCCAATGTAATTACCTGGGATGGATTGGTTGTTCCTTGTTGTTTCGACAAAGATGCCATGCATCAATTGGGGAATTTAAAAACCCAAAGCTTTAAAGAAACTTGGAAAAACAGCAACTATCATCAATTTAGAACTGAACTGTTAAATAGTAGAAAAAATATTGATATCTGCTCAAATTGTAGCGAAGGGCTAAGTGTATGGGAAGAATAGAGGGAATGTTTGTACATTCGTTTATACGATGCACTATATGGGAATAGAAAAAGATATCCAACAAGAAAACTTCAGAAATATTTACCAAAAGTTATCCATTAATTTAATTTTTTCGAATAACTGGATTACAGAAAAAATTAAATTGGTTTTACAAGAAGAAGATATAACCCACCAACAATACAATATTCTTAGAATTTTAAGAGGAAGCAAAAAACCATTGAGTACACTACAAATAAGAGAACGTATGCTCGATAAAATGAGCGATACCAGTAGAATAGTGGAGCGTTTGGTAAAAAAGGGATTGGTTGAAAAAAAGATATGCGATACAGATAAACGCTTGGTAGATGTTCGAATATCACAAAACGGTTTGGATGTTTTAAAAAGGTTGGATGAAAAAAATACCGATTTAGATGCAATTTTAGAAAATCTATCCCCCAAAGAAGCTGCTCAATTAAGCGATTTATTAGACAAAATGAGAGAGCGCATTTAAACAGATGACTTATCTTCAACCTATGAAAAACCAGACGCACTTTATCCTTGCGATCTTATTTATCCTAATTGGAAATATCTCCATTGCTCAATCCTCTCCTAATTATGAATTCAGGGGAGTCTGGATTGCAACAGTTGAAAATATTGATTGGCCAGCAAAAAAAAATCTTTCCGTTGAAGATCAAAAAGCAAGTTTTATCCGATTGTTAGATTTGCATCAGTCGAATGGAATGAATGCAATTGTAATGCAAATCAGGCCAACAGGAGATGCTTTTTATCCTTCACAATATGAGCCATGGAGCGAATACTTAACTGGCAAGCAAGGCTTACCCCCTAACCCATATTACGACCCACTTGAATTCATGATTAAAGAAACGCATAAACGTGGTATGGAGTTTCATGCTTGGCTGAATCCCTATCGTGCGGTTTTTAATGTGTTTAAATCATCGGTTGCTCCTTCACATATTACCAAAATACATCCAGATTGGTTTGTAGTATACGGGGATAAAAAATATTTTAATCCAGGTGTACCTGAAGTAAGACAACACACTGTAAGGGTTGTAAAAGACTTGTTAACCAGATATGATTTAGACGCCATTCATATGGACGACTATTTCTACCCATATCGAATTGCTGGAAAGGAATTTCCCGATCAAAAAACATTTGAAAAATACAATAGTGGTCTTACAAAAGACAGCTGGAGAAGAAGTAACTGCGACAGTATTATTGTAGATATAAGCAGGGTAATTAAAAATACCAATCCTAGAGTAAAATTTGGTATCAGTCCTTTTGGTGTTTGGAGAAATAAAAGCCAAGACCCAATGGGGAGCGACACTAAAGCAGGACAAACCAATTATGATGATTTATATGCCGATATTTTACTTTGGTTAAGTAAGGGTTGGATTGATTACGTTACCCCTCAACTTTATTGGGAACGTGGTCATAAATTAGCCGATTATGATGTATTATTAAAATGGTGGAACGAAAATGGATATGGAAAGCATATTTATATAGGACACGGAATTTATAGAGGCGGTAGTAACGACGCTTGGAAAAACAAGAATCAGATTCCTGAACAAATTCAAGAACTTAGAAAATATGCTACAACGCAGGGTAGCGTTTATTTTAGTAGTAAAACTTTTGAAAAGAATTTGAATGGTTGGAACGATAGCTTGAGAAACAACTATTACCGTCATCCTGCTTTGGTTCCTCCAATGCCTTGGATTAACAACGATGCCCCTGATCAACCAAATATTATTCAAAAATCAAATTCCGTTACCATTTCCTATAACGGGCATTTAAAAATTAAAGGGTTCGGCATATTTAGTGTGCCATTGGGCAAAGAAGTCAAGTTTATTAATAGTCAGCTTTTGCAAATCATTGTCACCAACAAAGAAGCAACCATTAATTTAAACAATGTACCCGATGTGAATGGGAACAAACTTTATATTGCTACTATTGATATTAATAACAATGTAAGTGCATTAAAAGAGTTGAAATAACTAACCAAAAACAACTTTGTTTTCTGCACCAGGCCAACCCCCAAAACGATCTTCTACTGCTTTGTAGCGATGACTAAAAATGCCGTTTAATTGGCTTTTGACCATAATTACTTGTGCAATATCTCCCAAAAACCAAAGGGGTAGTTTGTAATGTACAATATCTGTCATTTCAACACCACCTTCAATTGTTTTAAAATGATGCTGGTGATGCCATAAGGAATAAGGCCCAAAGCGTTGCTCATCAACAAAAAACTGCTTATCAATTACATGAGTGATTTCAGTCATCCAATAAAGAGGTATCCCTAAAATTGGCTTAACAGTATATTCAATAATTTGACCAGGGTACATAGTAGGGCCATGGTGCTTACTAATAATATTGAAACCCAAATTAGCTGGGGTAATTTCTTTTAAATTGTCTGGCTTACTAAAAAAGTCCCAAGCTTGTTCTAAGCTTATGGGCATTTTCTGAACGGTTTTGATGCTATATACTTTTGACATAATAATATAATAACAGCATTACAGTAATAAGGTTCATGGTATCTTTATACAATGACAAATAAGGAAGAACAACATGCTTACTTTGATGGGGTTTATCAATCCTTAAACTTGGCGCAGAAAGCTGCTGTAGATGCAATTGAAGGTCCAGTCATGGTTATTGCTGGTCCTGGTACTGGCAAAACCCAAATTCTAAGTGCAAGAATTGGTAAAATTCTATTAGAAACAGATGCCAATCCAGAAAACATTTTGTGCTTAACATATACAGACGCAGGTGCAGTTGCTATGAGAAAAAGATTATTGCGTTTTATTGGCCCTGATGCTTACAAAGTAAATATTCATACGTTTCATTCATTTTGTAATGATGTAATTCAAGACAATCTCTCCTTATTTGAAAAAACCAAACTAGATCCGGTCTCAGAATTAGAGAGCATTGAAATATTTAAACAACTAATTGATGGATTCCCCAAAAATCATCCATTAAAAAGGTATCGTGGAGATGTTTATTTTGAAATAAACAATTTAAAGAATTTGTTCAGCAATATGAAAAAAGAGGGCTGGACAGCTGAATATATTAACCAAGCAATAGATACTTATTTAAATGAAATCCCTACAAGAGAAGAATTTATTTATCAAAGAGCCTATAAACAATTCAAAAAAGGAGATCCCAAGCAAACGCAAATTGATTTAGTTACAGAGCGAATGGAAAAATTAAAAGCTGCTGTAAATGAATTTAATCGTTTTAAAGAACTCATGAAAAAACGAAATCGTTATGATTTTGACGACATGATCATTTGGGTATTAGATGCGTTTAAAGAGAATAAATTGTTATTAGCTAAATACCAAGAGCAATTTCAATACATTCTAGTTGATGAATACCAAGATACCAGCGGAACTCAAAATCATTTAGTAGAAATGCTCATCAGCTATTGGAGCCATCCAAATATTTTTGTAGTAGGCGATGATGATCAAAGTATCTATCGTTTTCAAGGTGCGAATATTGAAAACATGGAAAAGTTCGCAGATACTTACAGCAAAGAAATTCAAACAGTCATACTAACTGAAAATTATCGCTCAACTCAGCCTATTCTTGATGTTGCTAAATCCTTGATTGATCGAAATAATGAAAGACTTGTAAAAAAGATACCTGGATTAAGCAAAGAATTAATTGCTTCCAATAAAAAAATAAATGGACTAAATAATCCACCCATTCTTTCTGCATATGAATCTGAGCAACATGAAATGATTGGTATTACTATAGCAGTTGAAAAACTTTTACTAGAGGGAGTGGAACCTGGTAGGATTGGAATCATTTATAAAGAGAACAAATATGGGGAAGCACTGAGTAATTATTTCAAACTAAAACAGATACCTGTTTACAGTAAACGGAGTTTGAATATTCTAGATTTACCACTCGCTAAAAAAATCACCCTTATATTAAAATATTTAGCAGCAGAGCATGATACCCCATTTGGTGGTGATGAAATGCTATTTGAAATTTTACATTTTAACTGGTTTGGCATACCTCCTATTGAAATTGCAAAGCTTACAGCAACTGTTGCTGATAAGAGATTCGGCAACGATAAAACAAATCTTAGAAGATATATTCTAGAAATAGCTAATCAGCCTGCAAAAGATTTATTTAGTGCGCCCATTAATGGATTGCAAAAAGCCATTAATAGTTTAGAAAAATTAATCGGAGATGTCCCTAATGTAACATTACCTACCCTCTTCGAAAATATCATTCGCGAAACAGGGGTACTAAGTTATATTATGCAACACCATGAAAAGCATTGGTTGCTTCAGGAGTTAACTGGATTATTTAACTTTTTAAAAGAAGAAACCAGTAGAAACCCTTCTCTTAATTTGGCAGAGCTCATTACTGCAATTGAACTGATGGAAAAAGAAGGTATTATACTTCCGCTTGTTCAGGTAAGCGGAAGCGATAAAGGCGTAAACTTACTAACAACACATGGTTCAAAAGGATTGGAATTTGAATATGTATTCCTTGCAGGTTGCAATGCTTCTTATTGGGAAAAGAAAAGAAAACCTGGCGGTGGCTATACAATGCCAGACACTATGTTCAGTTCTCAACCGGTTTTTAGTGAGGAAGAAGAGTTGAGAAGGCTATTCTATGTTGCACTTACTAGAGCAGAGAAGTTCTTGTATATTTCATTTAGTAATTTTAAAACAGATGGTAAGCCACTGGAACCCTCGATGTTTATTGCTGAAATTCAAGATGCATACAAGCTTAACCTCAATAAAGAGGTCTTGAGTAAAGATATAATTAGTGAATTTGCTGTTTTACAATACCAAGAGTCTATTGTACCACAAATTGAAAAAATTGAAGCCAATTTTATTGAAAGGGTCTTAGAGAAATTTGTGATGAATGTGACAGCTTTAAATAACTACTTAAAATGTCCGCTACAATTCTACTTCAATAATCTAGTTCGTGTTCCTTCTGGGAAATCAGAATCAACTGAATTTGGATCTGCCGTTCACCATGCATTGCAAAAGTTTTTCCAATCAATGCAAGACAATAATCAATTTCCAAGTAAACAGCAATTGATTGAAGATTTTGAGTGGTACATGAAACGCCATAGAGAGAATTTTACAAAGGAGCAATTCAATAGAAGAATGGAATATGGTGGAGAGGTTTTGAGTAACTATTATAACACCTATATTAACGAGTGGAATAAAGTAGTAGTTATTGAACGGACTATTAAAAATGTGATTGTGAATGGAGTTCCATTGAAAGGAAAGTTAGATAAATTAGAGTTCAATGGGAAAATGGTTAATGTAGTAGACTACAAAACAGGTGATGTAGAAAAAGCAAAGGAAAAACTTTTAGGTCCCAACGACAAACAGCCAGACGGAGGTGATTATTGGAGACAAGCGGTATTTTATAAAATATTGGTAGATAATTATGATCAAAAAGCTTGGCAGGTAATCAGTAGCGAGTTTGATTTTGTTGAGCCTGATAATAAGAAAAACTATCGAAAAGAAAAGATTACCATTACTGACGCAGATATTTCAACTGTAAAAAATCAAATCACTACAGTTTGGCAAAAAATTCAAAATCATGAATTTTATACTGGTTGTGGAAAGGAAGAATGTCATTGGTGTAAATTTGTAAAGCAGAACGACTTAAATATTTCTATTGCAGAAATATTACCAGAAGATGTAGAAAATAATACGGAAGATTTATAATTGATTATATGAAAAGAAATATAGAGAGAACAGGATTAATTATCGTTAGCTTATTAATGCATCTATTTTTGCTCTCTTCTTGTGCAAATATTATTCCGCCCAGCGGTGGAGATAGAGACAGTTTGCCTCCAGTTATGATTGGGGCATTACCCAAAGACTCTGCAGTGAATGTTTTTCCTAAATTAATCACTTTAACATTTAATGAGTTCGTTACCCTTCAAGATGTAAATAGTAATTTGATTGTTTCTCCTACATTGAAGAACTTGCCAATTGTAGACAATAAACTAAGAAATGTAACCATCAAATTCAAGGATAGCTTAGAAGCAAATACTACTTACTCCCTCAATTTTGGGAATGCGATTAAAGATGTTAACGAAGGAAATATTTTAAAAGAATTTAGATACGTATTCTCAACAGGAAATTCCATAGATGATTTTACTTATAGTGGAAAAGTATTACTAGCAGAAAAAGGAAGCGTAGACTCTACACTCATAGTGATTCTTCACAATAATACCAGTGATACCGCTATTTATAAAAATAGACCTCGCTATTACAGTAAATTAAATGGAAAAGGAAATTTTGAGTTTAAGAATTTATCAGGTGGCTACTATTCAGTATATGTGTTACCAAATGATTTTTCTAAAAAATATGACGATAGCACGAAATTGTTTGCATTTAGATCCGCGCCACTATTAGTAAACGGTACCAATATCAATGATACCTTATATGCTTTTGAAGCATTTAAACGAAAAACTACAGGGACTTCTTCATCTATCTCCAGCCCAACAAATACTAAAACGGATAATCGATTGCGCTATACTACCAACTTAGACAATGGGTCGCAAGATTTATTATCTCCTTTGCAGCTCCGCTTCTTAAAACCATTGAAAACTGTAGATAGTAGTAAAATTATTTTTGCAGATTCCAACTACATTGCATTAAAAGGGGTAAGCTTTTCTTTAGATACCAGTAAAACAATACTATCTATCAACTATCCATGGAAAGAGCAAACACAGTTTAGAATGATACTGCCAAATGATGCAGTTACCGATACTGGAGGAATAGGATTGGCTAAATCTGACACTTTACGATTTGCTACAAAAAAAGAGACAGAATATGGAAGTATAAGACTGAGATTCAGCAATTTAAATTTGAGTAAAAACCCTGTTCTACAATTTGTGCAATCCGATAAAATAGTAGAATCTGTTCCACTCAAATCTTTTGAGTTGATTCGAAAATTATATAAAGCTGGCAGTTATGATTTGCGCATTTTATATGATAGCAATCAAAATGGCATCTGGGATACAGGTATATTCGGTAAAATTAAAAAACAACCTGAAACGGTTCAATTGATTTCAAAACCTCTTGTAGTAAGAGGTAATTGGGACAATGAAGTAAATATTGCCTGGTAAAATTTATTTATCATAAGAGTAAAATCCTTTTTTGGTTTTTATTCCAAGTGCACCCTGATCAATTTTATCTTTTTGCAATTCGGATGGTTTTAATCGGAGTGGTTTTCCTAAATCTTCCCAAACAATGGTACTTACACTGTAATTAATATCGAGCCCAATCAAGTCCATCAATTTAAATGGCCCCATTTTAAAACCTGCTGATTCTAAAACGGCATCCACTTGTTCAATAGTCGCTTTACCATTTTGAACCATATACATCGATTCTAAATAATAAGGTCTTGCAACTCGATTAACAATAAATCCAGGCGCATCTTTACAAATTACAGGTGCTTTGTTCATGAGCAAAGCCAAATCGGTTATTTGTTGTACTATTTCAGGTGACGTATATTTCCCCTTAATCACTTCCACCAACTTCATCATTGGAGCAGGATTAAAGAAGTGCATTCCAACCAATTGACTTGGATAGGGAATGGATTCAGCAATTAAATCAATGGAGATAGAAGAAGTATTAGAAGCCACCATTAACTCAGGACCATTCATTTCAAAAAGATCATTAAACAAACCAATCTTGGCTTCTTTTTTTTCAATAATGGCTTCAATTACCAGTTCTCCTTTACACTCCTTGATATTGGAGGTATAATGAATATTTGCAAGGGTTGTATCAAGCATTTCCTGATTGATCTTTCCTTTTTCTACAAATTTTTGTAGGCTTCGCTCAATAGACTGAGCAGCTTTTGCCAACATGGATTCATTTAAATCAAACTGAATTACTTTAAATCCTGCTGTTGCAGCTACCTGTGCAATCCCGCTTCCCATGGTACCCGCACCACAAACAATAATCGTTTTAATTGTATTATTTGCCATAAGACTGCAAGATACTTACATCTTATCCACTAGCGCTTAAGAAGCGGCTATTTAAGCAAATTTTGGTGGTAATTTTAGCCCATGGGAAATCCATTACAACAATTGGACCTTTTTGGAATGCCGGTGGAAACCAGCCCTTCTCCTAAGCCTAAAAAACAGGTTGTAAAGAAAGCAGTAGAATCCGTTAAGCCCAATCAACAAAACCAACTACCCTCATCAGACCCGATAAAGATGGAGGTCCCCATACAAATGGAGGATCCAACTGAGGTTCAAGACTATAATCAAAATAACGAAGAACCGAATGTACTCAATGATCTAAAAGTAGACGAACCGGTAGTATATGCCAGCAATCAAATTGTTGTAAAAGTAAAATCTAAAACAGAACCCACTGTTGTTTCAGTAGAACCCAGTCCTTCTAAGAAAACCAAGGTGGCAGATAAAATAAAAGTAGTTGGAAAAAGAGGTCGCAAATCTTTTAAAGAAATGGATGCGGTAGCAGATCTCATCGAAATTCCTTCTGAGGAAATGCTAAAGCAGAAGTTATATTACTCCATTAGCGAAGTTGCTTCCTGGTTTAAAGTAAATACCTCTTTATTGCGTTATTGGGAAAATGAATTTGATATTTTACAGCCTAGAAAAACCAGAAAAGGAGATCGACTATTTAGAGTGGAAGACATTAAAAATCTACAACTCATTTATTTATTATTAAGACAAAGGAAATTCTCTATTGAGGGCGCCAAAAGCTATTTAAAAAATAATAAAAACAAGATTGATACTGAAACTCAATTGGTTCAATCACTTACTACATTCAAACAATTCTTATTAGAATTAAAGTCTTCACTATCCAATTGATTTGTTTGTTAGTATAACATCAGTAGCTGCAGCTGCCATTTGAATTTTCAATTCTTCCATTAAAGAAATAATCTTAAAAATAATATCCTGTCTTTGTTGAAGGAATTCATCCATTGGCTGGCTAACCAAACTTAGGTACTCAATATTAATTACGTGTGCGTTTTTTCCAGTATCAACTAAATAAACAGCAATTCCGTCAACACCATTTAACAAAAGCAATGATCTTACCGCTTCAATTAGCTGTGATAACTGAACAGCATTAGCATCTAAGCCTGCTTCAATTCTAATCTCTGCTTTACGATGAGATCGTAATGAAATATTGTCTACAATGGTATCAACCATTTGTTTATTTGGAACAGAAATATAGGTTTTTTCGAGCGTTCTAATTCGGGTACTCCTCAAACCTATTTTTTCAATGGTTCCAGAAAATCCATTGACTTTAACCAAGTCGCCCGTAATAAATGGTTTATCGAAGAAAATAATAAATGAGGCAATTAAATTTTCTAAACTTTCACGGGTAGCCAATGCTAAAGCAGCCCCTACAATACTAAGTCCAGTTAACAGATTACTGATATCTTGGTTGAATGAAAAACGAAGAATCAATAAAAGTCCAATGATGACTAAGATTGCTTTAAAAAAATCCTTGAAAAAAATAATCAACTGATTGTCGGTCATATCAGCTGTTAAATTGGCTTTCTGTTCTAATACCAATGCAATAAACTCAATTACCCTTAACCCTAACCAAATAAAAACACTAATTAATACTCCATCAGCTAGCGCATCTAAAAATTCTTTCAATGAAATTCTATAGACCATTACATTTAAAGCTTCCGGAAAAGTCAATTGGTCAATAGAAATAATTCCAATCAGGAGGAGTAAAAAATAGTCTAATGGTTGTACAACTAAATTCAAGAATGATTCTCTTGCAACATGTTTACCAGCTTTACCAACTAATCTAAACATCAATTTGGCTAAATACTTAGAAACAATTCGCTTTATGAAAAGTATAGCCAGTATTACCAATAAAACCGTTAAATAACTTCTTACTGTATTATTCAATATTACTTTATCTAAAAGTTGTTCCATAATTCAAATTATGATTCAAATTTTTTCAATTGCATACTTTCCCCATCAAATTCGGCGTATGTGAAATTTTTAATCCAATCTCCAAGATTAATATATCTGCTTGTAGTTGAAAGTGGAAAATCAATGGGATAGTGGCGATGTCCAAAAATAAAAAAGTCAAAATGTTCTTTCGTTAACACTTCCTTACTATATACAATTAGCCACTCTTGATCAGCTCCTAAAAATTGATCATCAGATAACCCTGTTTTTTCTTTGCTTTTTCTACTGAAATAATTGGCCAAACCTATTCCCCAATCAGGATGAAGTATGCTGAAAAGCCATTTGCAAATAGGATTGGTAAAAATCTTTTTTAAAAACTTATATCCTTGGTCTCCTGGGCCTAATCCATCTCCATGTCCGATCAATATTTTTTTATTGTTCCAAACAAATGTTTGAGGTTCATGGTAAACGGTAATATTCATTTCTTCTTCAAAGTATCCACTCATCCACATATCATGGTTACCAGTAAATACGATGATAGGTATTCCTGCATCACTCAATTCTGCTAACTTCCCCAACAACCTTGTATACCCTTTAGGGATAGACTTTTTATATTCAAACCAAAAATCAAAAATATCCCCTACTATAAATATACCAGCCGCTGTGCTTTTTATTGAATCTAAAAATCGAACTAATTTTTTCTCTCGAATTAAACTTGCGGAAGCATTGGGAGCTCCTAAATGGAAATCAGAAAGAAAATAAATTTTATTATCAGCACCGATATTGCTTATCATATCTTTCCTATTTGTTTTAGATAAGCGAGTAAGTCTCCGCCCTCAATCAACACGCCTCCTTCTATTGATCCATTATACCAATAAATCCATGCTTGTTCTTCTACTCCATTTATTTCTACAGTAGTTAAAACTCTTTTATATAAAGGAGTTTCACCTTCTTCCGCTTGCACCCCTTCGTAATCGTCTAATTGCGCAATTGCCCAAGAACTTTCAGCAGGCACTTTAATTGCATACAATTCTCCTTTGATGAAATGATTGTCATTATCAGGAACACCAGCAGGAAATTCGCGTAACTGATACAGTTTACCTTTTACAAAAGCAGTTCCTAAAAGTGTAAAGTACTTACTTATATAAGTATATGCAGGGTTATTAAAGCCGCTTCTAAGCGAACCATACACAAATAAATTACGGCAAGCTAATTCCATGAAATTTATATTAATCAATCATCAGTTAAAAAGCAAAAAACTTCTTTAGGCCCATGAACGCCAACCACCAATGTTTTTTCAATATCAGCTGTTCTACTTGGACCAGTAGCTAAACTAATCATTGATGGTATATTGGTTCCATACTTTTCAGTAATCCCTATCAAAGCTTGGTCAATACTGTAAACTAATTGATTTGTTTTAGCTAAACAAATATGTATCGGAGCATAAACACTAGTAGTTCTTCCACTTAAGCTGGCACTACTTAAAATCATACTACCTGTTCTTGCAACCAAGTATTCGCATCCAGTAATAGAAACATCACAACTGGCTATATCAGTTGAAAAATCCTTATCAAATCCGTTTGCTTTTAGCAATTCACAAAAAGCAAGTTCCTTACAAAAAACATTTTCCCAATTACGAGCTTTTATCAATGCTGTTAATTGTGAAGCCAGCTCCTGCTGATCTGTACAAAAAGAAAACTTTCCTTGTAAACCAGTAAAATGTTCTGCAAACTCAATTTCCAATTCTTTTATTGAAGGCTGAAATAATTCAGCAGTATTGGCATTGGTCAAAAAGGGAACAGGCACTTTGGTATGAAGTGCCTGTTTTATTTTTTTTAAAATATGTTCTTTTGAACTTGTCATTATGCATTCGTATCAGGTTGTTGATCAGCAGCTAATTTTTCTGCTGCAGCAATATTTTCTGCTTCAACTTCTAACAATTTTTTTTCTTCAAATGGACGTTTTCCAATTAAAGTTTCTACATCACTCTTATGAAGCACTTCTTTCTCTAGTAACTCTTTTGCTAGCTTCTCTACTTCGTTTCTCTTCTCGCTCAATAAATTCAGGGTTCTTTGGTATGCTTCGTCTATAATCCCCCTAACTTCTTCGTCAATTATTTTTCCTGTTTCTTCACTATACGGTTTTGTAAAAGTGTTTTCTTGTGTAGGATCATAGAAACTAACATTACCCACTTTCTTATTCATACCGTAAGCGGTAACCATACTGTAAGCAATCCTTGTGATTTGTTGTAAATCGTTCGCTGCACCTGTTGAAATTTTACCGAAGAAAATTTCTTCAGCAGCTCTGCCACCTAATGTCATACAAATTTGATCCATTAACTGATCTGTATTGTATAAATATTGCTCGGTTGGTGTGTACTGCGCATAACCCAATGCTGCTGTTCCTCTTGGTACAATGGTTACTTTTAATAAAGGATAAGCGTGCTCTAAAAACCAACCACAAACTGCATGTCCTGCTTCGTGGTAAGCAATGATTGATTTTTCGTGTGGAGCAATAATTTTATTCTTCTTTTCTAAACCACCAATCACTCTATCAATAGCGTCTTGGAAATCACTCATATCAACCGCTTCTTTGCCCTTACGTGCAGCTATCAATGCAGCTTCATTACACACATTTGCAATATCTGCTCCTGCAAATCCTGGTGTTTGCTCCGCTAATTTATGAAGATCTAAGGTTTCAGAAACTTTAATAGGACCTAAGTGAACTTTTAAAATAGCTTCACGACCTTTTACATCTGGTTTATCAATAGAAATTTGACGATCAAAACGACCTGGGCGTAATAATGCGCTATCTAAAACATCTGGTCTATTGGTAGCTGCTAAGATGATGATTCCGGTATCTCCACCAAATCCATCCATTTCAACCAATAATTGATTCAAGGTATTTTCTCTCTCATCATTACTCATGATGGCATTTCTGCCTCTGGCTCTACCAATTGCATCAATTTCATCAATAAAAATAATACATGGTGCTTTTTCTCTAGCTTGCTTAAATAAGTCTCTTACTCTACTTGCACCAACACCCACAAACATTTCTACGAAATCAGATCCACTCAAGCTAAAGAATGGAACTTGTGCTTCCCCCGCCATTGCTTTCGCCAATAAGGTTTTACCCGTACCAGGAGGACCTACTAATAAAGCTCCTTTAGGTATTTTACCACCTAAGGATGTATACTTTTTAGGTTGTTTTAGGAAATCTACAATTTCCATTACCTCCACTTTGGCTTCATCTAAACCTGCAACATCCGCAAATGTGATATTTACTTTAGCTCCTTTATCAAATAAAGTCGCTTTTGATTTTCCAATATTGAAAATACCGCCAGGACCTCCGCCACCAGGGCCTCCACCACCCATTTTACGCATCAATAAAACCCATGCACCAATGATAAATAACAAGGATAAAATGGTATTAAAAATTGGGCCAGTCCATTCAGCATCGGTAACTGCTTTCTCAGAAACACGCGCTAATTCAGGATGCGCTGCATAAATTTCCTTCAGATCGTCTTTGAAATTTTTTACATCTCCTGTTAATTCAAATTCAAATAAAGGAACATTTTGAACTTTTGCTTTCTCTTTACTTAAGTCTTTTTTGAATTTAGTTACATAAAAGTCTTTAGACAAACGATCTGACTTAATGTATACCCTAACTTTTTCTTTGTTTTTTACGATATCAATTTTTTGAACATCACCTGGAATCAACATTTGATCAAAGAATTCCTGCTGGCTTGTTGGCGCCAAGTCAGGTGACATCCTAAGGAATTGCATGGATAAAAGAACAATTGCAATAATTGCGTAAATCCAGTAAATGGTAAATTTGGGGCCTTTCTTTTGACCATCTCCTTTCTCAGGGTTTATTTTTGGTAACGGGTTGTTCTGTGACATAGCTTCTTGCGTGATATATAATAATGTTCGAGTCCCTTAAAAGTTTTGTTAAGTTCAAGACTCATGCATTTGTGAAACGGCATCGCTCCACATTTCTTCTAATTTATAAAAATTTCTTGCTTCAGGGTGCATTACGTGAACCACAACATTGATGTAGTCAATTAAAACCCATTGAGCAGCTTGTTTTCCCTCATGTCTGTATGGAATTTCACCACAAATCTTTTTTAGCTGATCTTCTACATAATCGGCAATTGCTTTGATTTGAGTGGTACTGGTTGCTTCGCAAACAATAAAAAAGTCTGCTGATGCTTCTGGTATTTTTCTGAGGTCTAGACTAATGATATTTTCACCTTTTTTATCCAAAATTGCTTGAATAATGGTCTTGAATATCTTAGAATTTTTATTCAGTCTAGTGACAGTAGTCTTCTCGCGGGTTTTTAATAGTGAAAGTGGTTCCAAAAATGATAGGTGTTTTAATGAATAATTTTCATGTTAACTTCGTCAAAAATAGTAATTCTTTGGCAGGTTCAGCTGTTAAAACTGTGATTGGAACACCGTTCACCCACCTTGATAGGGTAAACAGTACCAACATTTATGCCATGGAACAGTTACAAGCAAAAATGGCTGAGCATGGTGCCGCATTTTTTGCCGATTTACAAACAGCCGGAAAGGGCCAAATGGGTAAAAAATGGGAGTCTGAATCGGGGCAAAACCTACTTTTATCGGTTGTACTAAATGTTTCTTCACTTAATATAGGACACCAATTTGCTTTAAGTGCTGCAATTGCATTGGCTAGCAGAGACTTATTATCTAAGTATATACCTTCCGATTTAAGTATTAAATGGCCAAACGATATCTATTGGAATGACAGAAAGGCAGGGGGCATTCTAATTGAAAATCAAATTAGCGGGGGGATTTGGACTTACGCTATTGCAGGCATTGGTCTGAATATCAATCAGGCTCATTTTGAAGGCGTCCAACAAAAAGCGGTTTCATTAAAACAGATTACTGGCAAAAGCCATCAACCGGTGGAATTGGCAAAAACCCTATGTTTTGAACTCGAACAAAGATTTCATCAGTTATTAAATCCCGAGGGGCCAAATCAAATAATCAAAGAATACAATGCTGTTTTGTTCAAAAAAGGAGAAGTAGTAAAACTAAAAACGGGAAATATCACTGCAAATTATTGCATCAATGAAGTCACGAAAAATGGTGTCTTACTGGCAACAGCCGGAATACAACATCAATTTACACATGGCGAAGTAAAATGGGTTATATGATTTTTGAGGTGAACTTTTCAATCAAACTATTCTTTTTGTCTTGAGATAAATGAACTTGAGATTCATTACTCATGATTAAGACGAAATCTTTTTTATCAATTTTTTTGATATGATTCAAGTTGACAATATAACTGCGATGTGTTCTAAAAAAAGGACCATCGATTTCTAAATATTCAAAGTCTAATAATTTTTTAGTTAGCGTTAGTACCCCATGTGTTGAAGTAACAATTTTAGTATAACTTCCTTCCGCTTGAATAAATATGATATCATCTTGATTAACAACATAGATAGTTTCAGCTGTTTGCAATACTACTTTCTTATCGTATTGCTGAGATAAGTTCTCTCTTAAAACATTGTATTGAATTTGATTAGAAGACTGAAAATTGATTTTTTTTAGCGCCCTTTTCATATGCTCTAACCTTACAGGTTTTAAAATATAATCTACGGCTGAACTTTCAAATGCTTTTAGTGAATATTCACTATAAGCAGTAACAAAAATTATTTTAAATCCTATTTGCTGTTGATCAAAAAAATCCAATAGCTCAAACCCACTATAACCAGGCATATCAATATCTAAAAAAACTAAATCTGGTTTATACTTATTAATCGTTTTAACCGCCTCAGGCACATCACTACAATCAGCAATAATTTCAACCTCCGAAAAATTCTCAGAAAGTAGCCCTCTCAATGCTTTTTTAGCATTAGGCTCATCATCAACTATAATCGCTTTTATTTTATCCATCTTAAATAAAATTACTAATCAAATGAATCTATTTGCATTTAGTTTCTTACAAATTAATATTTTCTTTATCGTATCTGGGAATAAATAAATGAATAGATGTTCCTATTGCATTATTTAGTTCGTCATATTTATCAACTACATCATGTGTAATCTTGAGTTTATACAATCGGTTAAATAGTTCAATTCTTTCTGCTATCGCTTTGGTAGCAAAACTCTGTGGTTTATTTTTATTTCTTTGGTTAATCTGCATGGATTGCCTTCTACCAATTCCATTGTCTTCAACGTACACATTCAGACCATTTTCAGATTGAATAAAAGATATCTCTAGCAATTTTTTCCCAGACTTATGCATTAATCCATGTTTAACGGCATTTTCAGCAAATGGCTGTAATAACATAGAAGGAATGATTACATCAGAAGGATCATCTTTAAGATTGATTTTGATGGAGTATTCAAAATCTTTGTCAAATCTAGCTTTCTCTAATTCAAGATACAAGGTGATATTTTCAATTTCTTCGCGCAATGACTGAAGTTGTTGATCACTTGCCTGTAAGGTTTTCCGCATCAAGTCACTAAAATTACCTAAGAGATTTCCAACTTCTGTTTTCCTGTTATCATACAATAAACCTTGTACAGTATTTAATACATTGTAAATAAAATGCGGATTCATTTGTGATCTTATTGCAACAAGTTGGCTTTTAAACAGTCGCTCCTTTAAGCCCTGTCTTAGCATTAATCTTTTAGACCAAAATTTAAAAAATGAATACACAACTCCAAATGAAGCGCAAGTTATCAATAGGATAAACCACCACTCTTGCCAAAAAGGTTTTAGCACTTTAAAAGTAAATGATTTCAATTCGCTTTCATACATTCCGTTTACATCGTATGCTTGAATTTTAAATTCATAAGTACCCGGAGATAATCTATAATAATTGAGGGTCCCAATATTATAGTTTAATACTTTCCATGAAGTATCGAGGCCCACCATTTTATATCGATAATTTAAATTAGTGGGGGTTTTAAACTGAATTGCATCAAAATAAAAACTGATATTATTTTTATCAGAAGGCAAAGCTGTATTCATCGACAGTTCTAAGCCATTTGAAATAGCTCGAATATCAGGAAAATAAATAATTTCATTAACTGGCTTGCCCCTATAATCATTTATTACTAAACCTGAAGTAGTGGCCAGCAAAAGTTTATCTGGATGCAAAGAAAAATCATTAACTGTTAATCCAGCCAAGCCATATTCATCTAATAAGTTTGTAATTACTCCTGTTTTCAAATCAATGATTTGTAAAGACTCATCGGTATTTACCCAGATTTTTCTGTTTCGCTCTTTTATGCCTTTTACATTATTACTTTTTAATCCATTCCCTGTATAGAATCGTTTAATTATTTTATCATTTTTAATCACATACAATCCTTCATTTGATGTGCCTGCCAATAAAAAATGGTCATCGGTTTCGTAAAGTGTTCTTGCTATTAATTTCTGATTATTTTTCTTTCGAATAATAAAAGTACTATCGTTAAAACAATACCTATATAAATCATCATAGTATGCAATCCAGAAATGTTTTGCTGTTTTTGAAAGCAATATATTAGTACTTCTTGCATTCCTAAAAACAGGAATTCTTACTCCTTTTCTGAAGATATTATTCTTCATATAATTGATATAGAGCGGAACACCTGTGGTATCAGGCGTTTCTAATGGATGATTTTCAAGAGGATTTTTTATAACATAAGTTCTATTATAAGAAGCTATAATTAAATTTTTTAAGTGGTCTCTGATAATGCTTTTACCATAATCATCAACCTTCACTGGTATAGGAGATTTTAAATTGATAATTCCTCTATTGGTAAATATATTTTTATCCGTAGAATCATACTTAATAAACTGTATTTCAGTTGCAATAGGCAATTGATAATGTAATCGATTCTCTGTTTTAATATTAAATAGGGTTAACATCCCTTTAGTACTTCCAACAACAATAGTATCCTTATTAATGGTAGTTACTTTTGAAATATTATCAAATCCGGAACCAGGATTAATGGTATATAATTTATTATTCAGTGAGGGGCATACAAACAGGCCATTGTCTAAAGTGCTTATCCAATAATTACCCTGGTAATCTTTTACAATATCGGTGATGCTTTGACTAGGAAAAACCAATCTAACATTACCCGTTTCAATATCCCATAAATATGCCCCAGTTTGAGTACAAATCCATTGCTCGGTTTCTGAAGTAGAGGCAAAATGAAATACCAATACATCTTCTGGTAAATTAAAGGGTTTAGTTAGTTTTAGATTTCCTTTTTCAACAATGAATGCGGGTACTCTCATTTTGCCTATTT
>CALRUG020000022.1:0-29184 GCA_943371295.1 Synechococcus sp. UW140
GCTTTTTCAAGTTTGCTTCCGGCATCTGCACCCACTACTAAGTAGTTTAGTTTGCTGCTTACCCCACCCAAGATGCTTCCTCCTGCTGCTTCTACCATTGCTTCTGCTTGAGATCTTTTTAATTGTTCTAATGTTCCAGTAAATAAAAAACTTTGTCCTACTAAGTTTCCACTACTATTCACTTCTTTTTTACTGTTTTCTAATTGCAATCCTAGTTCTGCAAGTTCATGAAGCATCGCAATATTTTGTGGGTTTCCAAAAAAGCTTTGAATACTCTTTGCTACTTTCGTACCCACATCCTCTAATTGTAACAGTTCTTCTTCAGATTTGTTGCTGAATTCTAGTAAGTGAGAAACTGCATTGGCTAAGGTTTTAGCGGTTGTTTCACCTACAAATCGAATGCCCAATGCATAAATTAATCTATAGAGTGGTTGTTGTTTACTGGCTTCAATAGCCATTTGTAAATTCTCAATCGATTTTTTTCCAAAGCCTTCCAATTGTGTAAGGGCGTTAAAATTTAATCGGTAAATACTTGGAATATCTTTGAGTAAACCCATTTCATAAAACTTTCGAATATTGGCCTCTCCAAAACTTTTAATATCCATAGCGTCTTTGCTTACAAAGTGGATCATTTTTTCTACCACTTGTGCAGTACATTCAATGTTGATGCACCTCCAAACAGCTTCTCCTTCTTCCTTAAACAATTCACTATTGCATACCGGACAATTTTTTGGGAATACAATGGCAATTTCATCCCCCTTTCTTAAGTCGGGTAAACTTTTTACTATCTGGGGTATTACATCGCCTGCTCTTTCAATTAAAACCTGATCTCCTTTTTTAAGATCCTTTTGCTGTATATAGTCTTCATTATGAATAGATATACTGGATACTGTTACCCCCCCCAAGAAAACTGGTTTTAATTTGGCCACTGGAGTTACTGCACCCGTTCTTCCAACTTGAAACTCTACGTCTAATAAAGTGGTAGTAGCTTGCCTTGCTTTAAATTTAAAAGCAATGGCCCATCTGGGATGATGCGAAGTCATTCCCATTTTTTCTTGTTGTTGAATATCATTTACTTTAATAACCATTCCATCAATTTCATAAGGCAACTCGTCTCTTTTTAATTCGTATGCTAAACAATAATCAATGACTCCTTGAATGCCTTTTACCACTTTCTTTTCTTCTTTGGGCGACCTAAAACCCATATTCCATAATAGTTCTAAGCTACCAGCATGGCTATTTAGTTCGGGGGTATGCGTTGTTGATTGGTGGGTTACATAACTAATATGGTACAAGAATGCATCTAAATTTCGCTCTGCAACTTCTTTGGGATCTTTCATTCTAAGGCTCCCTGAAGCCGCATTTCTCGGATTGGCTAAACTGGGCAAACCTTGCTCCAATAGTTTTTGGTTGTATTTTTCAAAAGCTGCTTTGCTTAATATAACTTCCCCTCTTATTTCAATTTGTTGAATGCCTTTACTAGAGAATGGGGCCGACAATGGAATGGATTTAATCTGGCGAATATTTTGGGTTATATTTTCTCCAGCCACACCATCTCCACGAGTTATTGCTTTCACCAATAAATCATTTTCATAAATCAAGGAAATACTTGCTCCATCAAACTTTGGTTCAACGCAATATTCAATTTCAGTTTCTTTCGTTAATTCTCTTGCTTTTCTGTCGAAATCTAACAGGTCCTCAGCATTGTAGCTATTGTCTAAACTGAGCATTGGAACCAAATGAGGGGTTGTTTCAAAGCCTTGGTTTAAGCTATTCCCCACCCGTTGAGAGGGAGAGTCTGGGGTGATTAGTTCAGGATGGGCATTTTCAATTTGAATGAGCTTTTGATATAGTTGGTCGTACTCATAGTCTGAAATGAGTGGGTCATTTAATACATAGTAACGATGCTCGTGAAACTTTAAGAGGTCCTTTAATTCATCAATCTTTTCTGCGCTATACATAAATGGTTCTTGAGCTGTAAAGATAGAAATTACCACACAACCCTTAACTTTGTGTATTAACGACGCAATTGCCGGAGTATACTCCAAATGTAAGACCATATGAAGAAAGATTCCGTAAAAGCGGTACATCACTTAGTGGATACCTATCCCAAAGTGCCGCTTACTGTAGACTGTGTCATTTTTGGCTTCGAAGAAAGTAAGCTAAAAGTGTTGTTGATCAAGAGTGATTTAGCTTTTTTTCAAGGAAAACTTTCTTTATTGGGAGATTTTGTAAAAAACAATGAAGACTTAGACGATGCCGCTTATCGTATTCTAAAAGAGCGTACTGGCATGAATAATGTCTTTTTAGACCAAGTAAAAGTTTTTGGAAAACCTGACAGACATCCAGGTGGTAGAGTAATAACGATAGCATACTGCTCTCTATTAAATATTCAGCATCACGCGCTTAATATTCATGAGAATGAATTAGACTGGTACGATTATGATACTTTAAAAGAAATGGCTTTTGACCACCTAGAAATTGTGGAAGAATGCCATAGCTGGCTGCAAAAAAGAATTCAAGAACATCCATTAGGGTTTAACTTATTGCCCGATAAATTTTCGTTAAGAGAGCTGCAAAACTTGTATGAAGCCATTTTAGGCGTTTCTTTAGATCGAAGAAATTTTAGGAAAAAGTTTGCATCGATGGATTTGTTGATTGATACCAATGAGATGGAACAAGATGTATCTCATAGGCCAGGGAAATTGTATCAGTTTAATTTTGACAAATACGAAAAAAAGAAGCGTAAGTGGATTGGGATTGATTTTTAGTATTTCTGCCAATGTTCCTTTACTTTTACTCAAACACTATAGTATGCTATATTCAATGACTGGTTACGGCAGGGCAGAGCAATCCATTGGCGATAAAAACTTTTTAATTGAAATCAAATCATTGAATGGAAAGCAATTCGATTTAAGATTGAATATCCCCTCTTTGCTAAAACCCTATGAGTTTGAAGTGCGCAATAATTTAAATGAGGGATTGCAAAGGGGTAGTGTTGAATGCAATATTTCTATAAAAATGAATGGTGCAAATAAGCCAGTAACTATTAATACTGATTTAGCAAAAGCTTATTTCCAACCAGTTGCTCAACTAGCCAATGAGTTGGGATTGGAAACTGGAGATATTTTAAGTACTATTTTAAAATTACCCGACGTAATTACGCCTTCAACAGAAATGCTTACGGAGGACGAGTGGGTTAGTTTTGAGAAACTATTAAAAGAAGCCATTGCGCAATTAAATAATCACAGAAGAGAAGAGGGTAAATCCATAGAAGCCGATTTATTGGTAAGACTGAATAACATAGAGACGCAACAAACATTAATCACTACTTTAGAACCACTTAGAAGAACCAAGATCAGAGAGGGATTAATGAAGGTATTAGAAGAGAATGTAGGCAAAGAAAATTATGATCCCAATAGGCTAGAACAAGAGCTCATCTACTACATTGAAAAAATTGATATAAGCGAAGAGCAGGTTCGATTAAATAACCATTGCGCTTATTTTAGAACAATTTTATCTGAAGAAGGCATTTCTAAAGGAAAAAAACTCTCCTTTATCTTACAAGAATTCGGGCGTGAAATAAATACAACTGGTTCCAAAGCATATGATGCCAATATGCAAAAAGCGGTTATTTTAATGAAGGACGAACTAGAGAAAGCCAAAGAGCAGATTTTGAATGTTTTATAATAATAACGGCTTATGTATCTTTACTAAAATAATTCATGTGAGAATTTGTATTGGTGTTTTTTTGTGTTTGTTGCTTTTTACAAGCTGTGAATCAAATGGTGTTTTTGAAAAGACGCATTTTTTTCCTGCACATAGTTGGGAATCGAACAATAAACCATTCTTCAAATTTACAATAACTGATACCGTTTCATTGTACCATATTTATGCAGTCGTTCGTCATGAAGATGCATACAGGTATAATAATTTATGGGTAAAATTTACTACCCAATCACCGGGGGATACTGCAAAGACTCAGTTGCTTAATTTACGATTAGCAGACAATAAAAAGGGTTGGCAAGGGGTAGGAATGGATGATATTTTTGATCATAGAATTCGAATTACCCAGGCACCTTTAAAATTAAGAGCTGGAAATTACAGTTTTGGTATTCAACAAGCTATGCGAGAAGATCCGCTTCCTCATATCCTAAATGCAGGAATTCGTGTAGAAAAAATTGCTAAATGAATTCGCTTAAACCTCCCAAATTAGCTGTAGTAACTTTTGTTTATTGGTTTCTACTATTATACATGATTGCTGCATTAGCCTGGTGGTTCATAGCACTAGAAAAACAAAATAGTGTAATGACCGCAATTCGTATATCGGAGCTCTTAAAAGATGATCCGCTCTATATTTCTAAGTTAACTTCAATTCAAGAAATGAGCAATAGAAAAACGGCTCAATATATTGGAGAAGGAATTACGTTTTTAGCTTTAATATTAGTTGGTGCAGTGTATGTGTATAGGGCAACCAGAAGACAATTAAAATTTTCTGCACAGCAGCAAAATTTCATGATGGCCATTACGCATGAATTAAAAACACCCATTGCTGTAGCACAACTCAATTTAGAAACCCTGCAAAAAAGAAAACTAGAAGAAGATAAACAGCAGAAGCTTATTGCCAATACTTTACAAGAAGCTAATAGACTTAATACACTATGTAATAATATTCTTTTTACTTCACAGCTAGATGCAGGTGGTTACTCAGTCAGCTTCCAAGAGCTCAATCTAACCGATATTGTGGAAACATGCGTAGACGATTGTAAAAGCCGATTTCCAGAAAGAATTATTACGGAGACTATTGAAGAAAATAGGATTATGCATGGCGATCCTTTTTTGTTGCAAATGCTGGTAAACAATCTTTTAGAAAATGCACTTAAATATTCTCCCAAAAATTTGCCTATTCATGTATCCCTTTCTTTGGTGGCAAATAAAACGGTTTTGTCAATAGCAGATTTAGGACAAGGGATTGCAGACCAGGAAAAGAAAAAAGTATTTGATAAGTTTTACAGAAGTGGAAGCGAGAATACCCGCAAAGCCCAAGGAACAGGCTTGGGGCTTTATTTGTGTAAAAAAATAGCCGAAACCCACAATGGCTACATTTCTGTGACAGATAATCAGCCAAACGGGAGTATTTTTACGGTACTATTCAAATAACAATAATGACAGCCGAAAAAGCCAATATACTTGTGGTAGAAGATGAACTTAATTTGCATGAAGCGCTTAAGTTGAACTTAGAGATGGAAGGCTACGAAGTCACTTCTGCTTATGATGGAAATGAAGCCCTTAAGAAGGTAGAAAATGCTTATTTCGATTTAATTATCATGGACGTGATGCTACCAGAGTTAGATGGAATTAGTGTTACAGAAAGTATTCGAGTTCATAACAATGAAGTTCCCATTTTAATGCTAAGTGCAAAAAATGCACCAGCTGATAAAGTATTGGGTTTAAAAAAAGGGGCTGACGATTATTTGACAAAGCCCTTTAATTTGGATGAATTATTAATACGGGTTGCTAAACTAATTGAAAAAAATAAACGCTTACAAATTAAAGAGTCAATAGGCGATCATTATCAATTTGGGAAGAACTTGATAGACTTTAAAGCGCAAGACGCTATCACATGGAATGGATCAAAGATAGACTTGAGTAAGAAAGAAGCTATGTTATTGAAGCTTTTAATAGAAAATAAAGGAGAAGTAGTAACTAGAGAAAAAATTCTTCAAGTTGTTTGGGGGTATAATGTTTATCCAACTACTCGTACAATTGATAATTTCATTCTAAGCTTTCGAAAATATTTTGAAGAAGATAGTCGTAATCCGGTTTACTTTCATTCTGTAAGAGGAGTAGGATATAAATACACCGACTAATCCTTTATGGCAATAATCCTAGTTACTTATTCGTTATGATGGGTACAAAAACCTGCCCATGTCTTTAGCGTCTTTACTTGATTTTCTTGAACCCATTAACCTAGCTGAAATTTCAAATGATGAGGGTTTTAAAGATACCCAAATTGGCAAACATATTTTGGTACATGAAGAAGAGTTGCCAGATATAACTGATGCCGATTTAGTAATAGTAGGTTGTGGTGAAATGCGTGGTATGGGCATGCAGCATACCAATACAGATGCTCCTAATAAAATAAGGGCTCAATTTTATAAATTATATTATTGGCATACAGAAGTTACTGTAGCCGATTTAGGTAATATCAAAATTGGGGCAAGCTTACCAGATAGTTATGCTGCTGTTAGAATGGTGGTAAGTGAATTATTACAGATGGGTAAAAAAGTATTGATTTTAGGTGGCTCTCATGATATTACTACCCCACAATATGCTTCCTATAGCTCGTTGAACAAAATTATTGATGCAGTAACCATAGATGCGAGAATAAACTTAGACATGGATAGCTTAGAGCCTGCTGATATGTTTTTGGTAGATATGTTTACTGGTATTCCTAATCATTTAAGACATTATACGCATATGGCTTTCCAAAGCTATTTCATGCATCCCAATATGTTGGAGACCATTAATAAATTGGGATTTGATTGTTATAGAGTAGGCAGGGTAAAAGAAGCTATTGAAGAAATGGAACCAGCTATTCGAAATAGTGAGCTAATAAGTTTTGACATAGAAGCCATTCAATACGCACATGCACCAAGTAATAGGGTTACTCCGAATGGGTTGAATGGAGAAGAAGCATGTACATTAATGCAATATGCTGGCATGAGCAGTATTTGTAATTCAATTGGTATATATGGATACAATGTTGCCAATGACTCCCATGATATGACCGCTATTCAACAAGCGCATATGATTTGGTATATTATTGATGGTATTCATAGAGGAAAGCAAGAAGCTGCTCTTGAGAATAAGTCTGAGTTCAATGAATTTACTATGGCGTTCGCCGAAGTAGAAACCTCATTTTTACAAAGCAAAAGAACGGGAAGATGGTGGATGCAGTTACATGATGGCAAATATGTAGCTTGCAGTTATAAAGATTATATGATTGCTTGCAACAATGATATTCCAGAACGTTGGTTACGAGCAGTTGAACGCAGTTAATAAATGCCTTATGCAAAAATTTGTCTATTTCGCTTGCTTATTATTTTTTGCTAGTTCTTGTAAAGTACAACAGGTTTCAAAAGTAAATCAAGCACCAATCCTTCAACAAGCGAATTCCATTGAGCAGCAGGCTAAAACATTTATTTTAGATAAGCCAGAATTATTACCTGCACATGTGGGCATCAGTTTGTTTAATCCATCAACCGGAAAATATTTATATAATTATCAGTCGGAAAAATATTTTATCCCTGCTAGCAATACCAAAATTTTTACTTGTTATGCTGCAATGAAAAATCTTAGAGACAGTATTGTAGCATTTGAGTATTTACCCGACGAAGAAAATATAGCACTTCGATTTACTGGTGATCCTAGTTTTTTGCATCCAGATTTTGAAGAACAGCGGGCCTATGATTTTTTAAAAGAAAACGCACCCAAAATAACAGTGGTTGCGCCAAGGTATAATGCAACAGCATTTGGTAATGGATGGGCATGGAACGATTATGATGCAGATTATTCTCCTGAAAGATCTCCTATGCCTATTTACGGTAACCTGGTTTATTTTGGAAAAAAGGGCAATCGCATTACCGTAACGCCAAAAGCGTTTAAAGATTCCTTGGTTATTTTCTCAAGTACTGAAGATGGACGATATGCGATCAATCGAGATAAAGACCAGAATAGTTTTACAGTAGTAAAGAGTAGTCGTTTATTTAATGGAACAGCTATTCCCTTTGTTGTAAAAAAAGAAATGGATCAATTAATGATTCCATTATTGGAAGATACCTTGAATAGGGTAATTAATTATGCTAATTCAGTGGCAATTGATCAACCCAATTGGAAAAAATTCTATTCTCAGCCAACCGATAGTTTGCTTAAAATAATGATGCATAGAAGTGATAATTTTTTTGCAGAACAGACTTTATTGATGGTAGGGAATGAAAAAATTGGGGTAATGGATGATGCTAAAATTATTGACAGTTTATTGAAATCGGATATGTTGGGAATGCCAAATAAGCCAAGATGGGTGGATGGGAGTGGCTTAAGCAGGTATAATTTGATGACGCCTCAAGATTTTGTTTGGGTATTGAATAAAATGAAGCAGGAACAACCTTGGGAAAGAATTAAAACCATATTTCCTACTGGAGATGCTGGTACACTAGGTGGTTTGTACAAGGGGTATGAAAATAAAATATATGCCAAAACAGGCACCCTTACTGGGCATGTAGCTTTAAGTGGATTTATCATTACCAATCAGGGAAAGGAATTGATTTTTTCAATTATGGTCAATGCGCATCAATCTGCAGCTGGTACCATCAGAAAATACATGGAGCAGTTTTTAACTACTGTAATCAACGAGAATTAATCATCGCTCAAATAATTGTTCTAAATAATTTCCTTTGTATTCAATATAAGTGGGCTTTCCAGTTGGCGTAATATTAGGTGTATTGCATTCAAACAAAGCGGTTACTAGCCCAGCCATTTCCTTTTGGTCAAGCATTATGCCTGTTTTGATGGATTGCTGTTTGGCCATGCAACGAACCAGTTTTTCTTTTTTACTAAAATTGATATCGCTGTTAAAATGTTTGAATTGTTCTATCAACATTTCAATTGCATGTTTTTCATTACCAACAATAATATCAGCGGGTGTTCCCTGAATTACAAACTGTTGTTGTGTATCTAATTCTATTTGGTATCCAATTAGTTGAAGATCGGGCAAAAGCTCTTGAAGCAATACACTGTCTGAAGGGGCTAATTCTAAGGGAATAGGGAATAAACTTTTTTGCGTAGGGGCTTGTTTGGAATGAACTGCCTGACTATACTTTTCGTACAATACTCTTTCATGGGCTAGTTGTTGGTGCACCAATAAAAAACCGGTTTGAGTAGTGGCAATAATATAAGTCTGTTGTAGTTGTAAATAGTTTTGTACTTGAGGGATATTCAATAGCCGCCCACCAGTAAAAGATTCTTCTAATATTGGTTCAGTTTTAAACCCCCCAATAGTTCCAGTAGAATCTGTTTGTTCACTTGGTTTAAAAAAATCTTTCCAACTTTTTAACTCAGATTTTGGCGTGGGCTCAATAAAATGCGCTTGGTGTTTTTGTGAAAATGTTTTGTATAAGCTAGACGATACTGCAGCTTCTTGATCATTTCTGGTAAATGGCTTACTCACTGCGTCTAATCCTTGTATGTCTGCGTTCAATGAAAAATCTAAAGAAGGTGCAATGCTAAATTGTGCCAAAGCGTGTTTAACTGCGGCTTGTACAAAAGCATATATTATTTTTTCATCTTCAAACTTAATTTCTTGTTTGGTTGGATGAACATTGATATCTATTTGAGTTGGATCTAAATCAATGTATAAAACATAACTAGGAAAACTATCTTTTGCAATCATACCCTCGAATGCTGCATTCACGGCATGATTTAAATACGCGCTCTTGATGAATCGGTTGTTTACAAAAAAGTATTGGTCTCCCCTGGTTTTCCTAGCAGTTTCGGGTTTCCCAATAAAGCCAGATATATTCATGTAATCGGTCTCTTCTAAAACATTAACCAATTTTGCGTTATAGCTATTTCCTAAAATCTGAACTATTCTTTGTTTACGACTGCCCGATTCTAAATGGTATACTTCTTGTCCATTGCTATTTAATGAGAAAAATATTTCTGGATAAGCCATTGCAACTCGAATGAACTCATCCATGATATGCCGCATTTCAGCTGCATTGCTTTTTAAAAAATTTCTTCTTGCAGGAACATTAAAGAACAAATTTTTCATGCTGATGCTGGTCCCTTCTGGCGCAACGCATGCTTCTTGTTGAATAATTTTACTGTGCTCTACTTCTACCAATGTTCCTAATTCGTCTTCTGCTCTTTTCGTTTTTAATTCCACTTGAGCAACCGCAGCAATGGAAGCCAGCGCTTCCCCTCTAAAACCCATTGTTTTGATTTTGAATAAATCATCAATATGGCTGATTTTACTGGTCGCATGTCTTTCAAATGCCATTCTAGCATCATCGGCACTCATTCCCTTTCCATTATCAATTACTTGAACTAATGCCTTACCTGCATCATTCACCAATAATTTAATTCTGGTTGCACCTGCATCAACTGCGTTTTCCAATAATTCTTTAACTGCACTTGCTGGTCGTTGAATAACTTCTCCTGCCGCTATTTGGTTGGCTATATGATCGGGTAATAAATGAATGATATTGCTCACAATAAATGACTTTCTACGCTACTGTTCTAATGAATAAAAGTTTGTAAAAATAAGATTCCTACTCCATCTACAAGGAAGAGTTAAGTAAATTTGCACTCAAATTAATTGAATATGCATCCAAAAGCCGATATAAAGAAGATTTCGCGTACATTATTACCTACTGATTATACCGTTACAGATTGGAATGGATTGGAACCGTATTTTAAAGAATTGAGCGAGAGAAGGATCACCAGTAAGGCTGAATTAGAAGCATGGCTGACTCATTTAAGTGAATTGGAAGCAGTGGTAAGTGAAGATGCATGTTGGAGGCAAATTAAAATGACCTGCGATACAACCGATAAAAGCTTGGAGGAAGCATTCACTTATTTCTGTATGGAGATTCAGCCTAAACTGCAACAATATGCCGATACCCTCAATAAAAAACTGGTGAACTGTCCATTCACAGCCGAGTTAGATCAATCAGCATACCATACTTACTTGCGTTCGGTTAAAAAAAGTATTGAATTATTTAGAGAAGAAAATATTCCCATATTAGCAGAATTGAGTGTTTTGCAACAACAATATGGAACCATTGCAGGTAAAATGACCGTAGAAGTAGAAGGGAAAGAATATACTTTACAACAAGCTGCTAAGTTTTTAGAAAGCAGTGATCGAAAAATTAGAGAAGCGGTATATTATAAAATTCAGGAAAGAAGAAAGCAAGATGAGCAACCCATGCATGAATTGTACAGTTCATTAATTGCAAAGCGCCATCAAATAGCCATCAATGCAGGTTTTGAGAATTACCGTGATTATAAATTTAAAGAACTGGGTAGATTTGATTATACCAAAGAAGACTGCTTCCAATTTCATGATGCTGTAAAGCAATACGTGCTTCCTTTAGTAAATGAAATTTATGATCGCAAAAAACAAAAGCTTCAGCTTGATACCCTAAAACCATGGGATACCGAAGCTGAACCCGCTGGTACAGCTCCTTTAAAGCCATTTACAACTGGAGAAGAATTGTACGAGAAAACAGTGAAATGTTTTGATCAACTAAATCCATTCTTTGCAGATTGTTTGCGCAAGATGAAAGAGCTGAATCATTTTGATTTAGAAAGCAGAAAAGGCAAAGCACCAGGAGGATACAATTGTCCATTAGCAGAAAGTGGAGCACCTTTTATTTTTATGAATGCCGCCGGACAAATGAGTGATGTAACTACCATGGTACACGAAGGCGGTCATGCAGTTCATTCTTTCTTGGCGCATCCGTTAAAGCTGTCTGCTTTTAAAGAATACCCAATGGAAATTGCTGAAGTGGCTAGTATGGCAATGGAGTTATTTAGCATGGATCACTGGCAGGCATTTTTTGACAATGAAGCCGATTTAAAAAGAGCCAAAGAGCATCAATTAGAAAGAACCATTACCATTTTCCCATGGATTGCCATCATAGATCAATTTCAACATTGGGTATACGAACATCCGCAACATAGTGTTGAAGAAAGAACCAGCGAATGGATGCGTATACTAAATGAATTTTCTACCAGTAGTATTGATTATACTGGGTTAGACGAATTTAGAAAAATTGGATGGCAAAGACAGTTGCATTTATTTGAAGTACCCTTCTATTATATTGAATATGGCATTGCTCAATTAGGGGCAATAGGATTGTGGATGCAGTACAAGCAAAACCCGAAGAATGCATTAGAAAATTATATGAATGCATTAAGTTTAGGGGGCACTAAAACCTTACCTGAACTGTATAAAGCAGCTGGGTTAGAATTTAATCTAACACCAGCTTATATTAAAACTTTAATGGAATTTGTGAAGACCGAAATGGATCAACTTAAATAAAATCAAATTATTCTGGCTTAGGTCCATTGGGTGGATTATTGCCTTGAGCCGGTCTTGGTGGTCTATTTTGTTGAGGCCCTCTAGGTCCACGTGGTTGTTGCGGATTATTTTGCTGCGGTCTACGTGGGCCTTGATTTGGACCCTGATTAGGTCCTTGTCCTTGTTGAGGAGGTCTATTTGGACCACGCTGAGGGCCATTCCCTTGTGGTCTATTTTGTTGCGGTCCGCCTTGATTGCTTCTTTGTTGATCTCTTCTTTTTCTATCGTTTTTCTCCAACGATTTCAAACTGATTTGACCAACCAATTCAACAAATGCAGGTTCCGCTTCTTTTTGTTTGCTGTTTACAATTTCAACCGCTTGTAATTCATCCACGCGCTGTCCTTGTTTATTCAAACGTTTTATTTCTTTTACTCTATCAATGGTTAAAGGATAATGCTTGGTATTATTTGGAAGAATATACCACATTAAGTTTTTGAAAATATCTTTTTTGATCAAGTGTGCAGTCCCCATTGCAGTGTCTAAAGTATCTGCATAATCCGGAAATTGTTGCAAAGCGTCTAAATAAGTATCTAACTCATAATTTAAACAGCATTTCAATCTACCACACTGACCACTTAATTTAGTTTGATTAATGGAAAGGTTCTGGTAACGTGCTGCAGTGGTATTAACACTTTTGAAATCGTTTAACCAAGTACTGCAGCAAAGTTCTCTGCCACAAGATCCAATACCACCTAATTTAGCGGCTTCTTGGCGAATACCAATTTGTCGCATTTCAACTTTTATCTTGAAATCGCTGGCAAATATTTTGATCATTTCACGGAAGTCAACTCGATCATCCGCAGTATAAAAGAAAGTCCCTTTTTTACCATCCGCTTGAATTTCTACTTCACTCAATTTCATTTGTAAATTCAAACTACGAGCAATAGTTCGGCTTCTAGCCAATATTTCTTTTTCCCTGCTTTTGCTTATTTCAAAACTTTCAATATCTCTATCGGTACTCTTTCGAAGAATTTTTTTGATTTCTGGGCTGAACTCGTCCACTTGTTTTTTCTTCAATTGCATCCTTACTAATTCTCCAGTAAGACTTACTTCACCCACATCAAAGCCACTTACACCTTCAACAGTAACGTATTCACCCTTCTCTAAATATTGTAAAGTGGTATTTCTAAAAAATTCTTTTCTGCTACCTTGTTTAAAGCTTACTTCAACAATTCTGCAATTGCTTTCAGGGTCACTAAAAGGCAAATTCATTAACCAATCGTGCACGTTTAAACGATTACATCCACCCGTGCTGCAGCCTCCGTTACTTTTACAACCATTTGGCTTCCCCGTTCCACAAGATCCACATCCCATATATATATAATGATAAGAAGTTCTTTAATATGTACCTATTTACTCAAAATTAGGGTTTTGTTCTGAATGATATGGTATAGTTTAATAGTGAGTGCCTGAAACAGCATTTTAGCGTGGGCATTGCGTTCTATATAGTAAGCAGCTTTGTCTAACTCTTCTATGATGCATTCTTGTTGGCTTACTGAAGCAATTTTATTTAGCCTTTTGGCAAAGTCTTTCTCCTTTTCCTCTAGTTTCACTAGATCTTCACCAATCACCCTAATTCGAATACTCTGTTCTAAAAGATGATTAAAATAACGCAAAAACTGTTTTTGTTTTTCTCTTCCCAACCTACTGATTTCATCAATAAACTTGAGTTGAGCAGCAGGACCAGACTTGAGCATTGCATTTAACCATTCTCTTAGCAATGATTGCCAATCTTCATCTGCATGTTGTAATAGTTGTAATGCTTCTCTATAATTTCCTTCACAAATTCCAGTGATTTGTCTGGCAGTTTCTTCACTAGCTTTTGCACGTTCAATCAAAGCTTGTTCAATGTCTTTGTCTTCTAAAGAAGGAATACGAACCAATTGACACCTACTTAATATGGTAGCCAACATTTGTTCCTCGTTCTCAGCAACCAGTAAAAAAATGGTATTGGGTGGAGGCTCTTCAATTAGTTTCAATAATTTGTTTCCTTCTTTGCCTAAGTATTCAGGCATCCACACCAACAATACTTTGTATTTACTCTCAAAACTTTTTAAACTAAGTTCTTTAATAATTTGATTGCACTCTTCCGCAGTAATATTTCCTTGCTTATTATCTGCACCAATACTTTGCAACCAATCGTACACATTTCCGTAAGGCATGGTATGAACAAAGCTTCTCCATTCTTCAATATAATCTGAACTAATCGGTTTGTCACCTGATTTACGCGGAATGACTGGATAGGTGAAATGTAAATCGGGATGAACTAGTTTATCTGCACGTAAATAAGCAGGTTCACTGGCTATTTCATTTGGGTGGATAAAAGCTGGCGTAGGTGCCAAAGCGGTCATTCCACCAAACAGGTCTTCTACCACAGGGGCTTCAGCAGGAAGACTTACAATATATTGTGCAAAAGCCATCGCCAACGGAAGACCACCTGCACCTTCTTTAGCCAAAAACAATAATGCATGGCTAAGCCTATTGTGCTCCACCATTTCAACTAAATGTTGTTTAATGGCATCATGACCTATTACATCTGAAAAAAGCATTGACCAATTTAAAATAGTACGCAAATAAAAAAGAGAATGTGCGAACATTCTCTTTTTACAAAAATAGCGGATTAAACTACTTTACAAACTTTAATATTTCATCACTATCAGGCTTTACTTTACTTGGAAAGTATTGCAATAGTTTACCATTTTCATCTAATAAAAACTTACCAAAGTTCCAACCAACTTCTGCATCTAAAACACCGTTTTCTGCTTTTGAAGTAAGCCATTTGTAAATAGGGGCCATATCACCACCTTTTACACTTACTTTACTTGCCATAGGAAAACTCACACCATAGTTGGCTTTACAAAAATCTTGAATTTCACTATCGCTACCCGGTTCCTGACCGCCAAAATTATTGGCAGGAAAACCTACAATCACCAATTTGTCTTTGTACTGGTTGTACACTTTTTGTAATGCATCATATTGAGGGGTATAACCACATTTAGATGCAGTATTCACCACTAAAATTTTCTTGCCTTTAAAAGAAGAAAAATCAATGGTTTTGCCTTCAATAGATTTCACTTTGAAACTATGAATGCTATTTACGCCTGGGAAGTTGAATGCACTTAGCATAATAAAAGCTGCAATGGAAAGGATATATTTCATGACTTTTTTTTTATACAACGAATGTAAGGGGAATTTGTTTAGCTAAATGTTAAACGGTGTAAGCAGCTGTTGCCACACTTACGGAAGTACCAGGAACCTGTAATATGGCTCTTGCGCAGGCTTCTAAACTTGCCCCCGTCGTAATAACATCATCAATTAATAAAATATTTTTATTTTTTATCATATTAGGTTCCGAGGCCCAAAATGCATCTTCCATGTTTTTCCAGCGGTTTAAACGATTACCCTGGGTTTGGCTACTGGTGTAAACCAGTCTACAGATGGCTTGTGTGCAGAGTTTTTTAGGCCAGACCTCCATGATCCCCTCACAAATAATTCTGGCTTGGTTATAACCTCGCTGAAATTCCTTTTTGGGGTGTAAGGGAAGGGGCATTATTAGGTCAATATGGGCAAATCGCTCCGATTGGCGCAATTCTCTGCCCATGCACCTGCCCAGAAAGCGACCAGCGGCAAGGTTATTTTTATATTTTAATTGGGCAATCAGGTGTTGAACCAGGCCCGATTTATAAAAATAAAAACTCGAACCTCCGGCAATCAGCGGAATTTTACCAGTAAAAACCTGCTCAACTGGGTTGTTTTTTTTATCAAAAAATTGGGTTGTTGGCAGCGCATGATTGCATGCTGCACAAAGAAATGCATTGCTATGAATATGATCTACACCACATCCACCACAAATATGTGGAAAGAACAACTGTTGAAATGCATTGATGTAAATATTGATTGGAGTTGCCATGATGTTAAACTAGGCATACCAATCAATCAAAATAAAAGTGAAAGCCGAAAATGAAAATGTTTTTTAACGGATCAATATTAAAAAAGTTGCTGATAAACTTCATCCACTCTACTTAATGCAATCACTTGAATAGAAAATGCTTTAGGATCAAAACTTTTTTTGTTGAATTTAGAAACAATAATTTTTTCAAATCCTAATTTTTGTGCTTCAGCAATTCTTTGTTCAATTCTATTGACCGCTCTAATTTCTCCATTTAATCCTACTTCACCTGCAAAGCAAATATTTTTTGGAAGTGGGTTGTCTTCATAAGAAGATAGTAATGCACATATAACTGCTAAATCCGTAGAAGGGTCTTCAATTTTTATTCCACCAGCAATATTCACAAACACATCTTTTAAACCAAATTGAAACCCACCTCTTTTTTCTAAAACGGCTAATAACAATTGTAATCTTCTTAAATCAAAACCTGTAACTGTTCGTTGAGGTGTTCCGTAAACACTTGGAGTAACCAATGCTTGCACTTCAATTAATAAAGGACGCATTCCTTCTAATGCAGCAGCAATTGCACTACCACTTAATACTTCTTCTCTCTGTGCAATTAATATTTCTGAGGGATTAGTAACCACTCTCATTCCAGCCCCACTCATTTCATATATACCCAGCTCAGATGTAGAGCCAAAGCGGTTTTTAAGCGTTCTTAATATTCTATAAGCGTAGTGTCTATCTCCTTCAAACTGCAATACAGTATCTACCATATGCTCTAAAATTTTTGGACCTGCAATGGCACCATCTTTAGTGATATGACCAATTAAAAAAACAGGGGTGTTGGTTTCTTTTGCAAAGCGTTGAAAAGAAGCAGCGCATTCTCTAATTTGTGAAACTGTTCCTGCAGATGAATCTATTAAATTAGATTGGATGGTTTGAATTGAATCAACAATGACTAATTCAGGTTTTAATTTTTTAATTTCTTTAAAAATAATATTGGTATCTGTTTCTGTGAGTAAATAAAAATTATCGTTGCTGATTTTTAGTCTGTCTGCACGCATTTTAATTTGTTGCTCACTTTCTTCTCCGCTGATATATAAAACTTTTAGTTGTTTTATTAATAAACCATTTTGTAAAAACAAAGTACTCTTTCCAATTCCAGGTTCACCTGCAACTAATACTAAACTGCCAGGAACAATTCCACCACCTAACACTCGATTTAATTCTGCATCAGGAGTTACAATTCTTTTTTCTTCTTTAAAATCGATTTCACTCAGCGCAATTGTTTTGTTGGTCCTTTTTTTTTCAGGATAGTCTTCCCATGTTGTTTTTTCTTTTGCATCTCCACTCTGAATAATTTCTTCTGAAAAAGTATTCCATTGATTACATGAAGGACATTTACCAATCCACTTAGTGCTTTCATATCCACAATTGCTACAAAAAAATGCGGTTTTAATCTTGCTCATAAAACGAAATATAAGGGACTTTTCAGGGAGATTTTTAAAACGCAAAAGGGCCAACAATGATGTTGACCCTTTTACTTACTAACCCATTAAATTCTACCACTAAATTACCAAAATAGGCCAAACTGCAAAATTAATTTTTGGTCACACCATCCATTTTCTGTCTTGTTGAATCTTTAAGTTAATTGATAATCAAATAAATACAGGTAAATTAATAAATATATATTAAAAAAATCTATTCATAAAACTTTTGCTCGTAAGTTTTTAGAATTTGAAGGGCTATTGATTTTATAGTCTACAATTTCTTTTTTTAATCTTCTTAATAGTTTAACAAACCTTAAAAAAACCTTTAACAATTTCTTTACAAATGAATTTTTTGTTAATTTAGGGCTTCATTGGTTTATTAATCAGTGGTGAACTAAAAAACTAATTATGAGAAAAAAACTGCTAGTGGGGCTTTTTGCCCTCTTCTGTGTTGTGGTGGCTCATGCACAAACAACCGTGTCAGGTAAAGTTACCGACGCAGCTAACGGGGCTCCTTTGGGTGGCGTAACCGTTAAAGCAAAAGGTACAGCTGTTACTTCGGTAACGGGTGCCGATGGTGCTTACAGCATTAAAGTTACATCAAGCGTTAAAACATTGGTATTCTCTTATGTTGGATACAGTGAAGTAGAAGCTCCTGTAAGAGGAACTACTGTTGATGTTTCTTTGAATTCTGCTGTTTCTAACCTAAGTGAAGTAATTGTTACAGGTTTTGGTGGCGCTCAAATCAAAAGAGAAGTTACCGGTAACATTGCACGCGTAAAAGGTAAAGACATCGAATACATGCCAACACCAAGCGTGGATGCTGCACTTCAAGGAAAAGCTGCGGGTGTATTCGTGAATAGCCAATCTGGTAAATTAGGTCAGTCTGTAACGGTACGTGTAAGAGGTAACTCTTCTATTAGTGCCAATAGCCAGCCTCTATATGTATTAGATGGTATTCCAATGACTTCTAACAGCCAAAGTTCTTATGGTGGTGCAACCAACCCATTGGTAGACCTTAACCCGAACGATATTGAGTCTATTGAAGTATTGAAAGATGCATCTGCTGGAGCCATCTTCGGTTCTCGTGCTGCAAATGGGGTTGTCTTAATTACCACTAAAAAAGGTCGTGCAGGTAAAACTCAGGTTACATTTAACTATCAAACTGGTGCTGCTGAAGCAACCAAGCGTTTGAAAATGTTGAATTCTGAAGAATACGCAACCCTTATTTTAGAAGGGGCCAAATACCGTGATGATTTAGATGGTACGCCAATTAATGATCCTAGTAGCTGGACTTCTTATGTAAGAAACGACGTGATGGATTATTATAGTTATGGCAACTGGTCTAAAGATCCTAAGAAAACCTATGACTGGCAAGATGCAGTATTCCAAAAAGCGCCTTACAGACAAGCTGATTTACAAATCAGAGGTGGTACAGATAAAACCAAGTTTTTCTCTTCATTCCAACATTTAGAGCAAACTGGTACCATGGTGGGTAATGAATTAATTAGAACTACTGGTCGTTTAAATATTGACCAAAAAGTAAACGATTGGTTAGACATGGGGGTTTCTTTAAGCCTTTCTAGAACATATAACAGACGTTTACCTGATGATAACGCATTCTCTAATCCATTACAGGCAATTGCGTTGATGCCGATGAATCCATTTACTGATCCAAATACAGGCTTACCTTCTGGTACACCTCCTGGAGATGTTAATATTCCTTTGTATTATAATCCAATTTTGACTGTAAACTATGCGAAGTATACACAAGATGTTTATAGAACATTTGGTAATGCATATATCAAAGCATATTTAGCAAAAGGTTTGACTTTCCAAACTGAATTTGGTATGGATTATTTAAGCCAAAATGAAGAAGGTTATTTCCAGAACCAAACCGTTAGAAACCAAACCAGAGCTACTGCAGGTTTAGGTACTAATAGAGGAGCTTTTGTTACCAACTACAATACGCAGTCTTACTTTAATTACAGTACGGTAATTAAAAAGCACAATATCAGTGCTACATTGGGTACACAGTATCAACAGTCTCAAGCTAAATACAACTTTACAGAGGGTACTGCTTTCCCATCTAACTCTTATCAGAAGATTGCGAGTGCTGCAACCATTTCAAGTGGTAGCTCATCTCAAACAGATTTCAGATTCTTATCTTATTTCTTGAGAGGTAACTATACTTTCGACGAGAAGTATATACTTGCAGCAAGTGCACGTATTGACCAATCTTCAAGATTTGGTAAAAACTCAAGATCTGGTTTCTTCCCAGCGGTTTCTGCGGGATGGATCATGAGTAATGAGAAGTTTTTACAAGACAACAAAATCTTCAGCTTCTTAAAATTACGTGCTAGTTATGGTATCGTAGGTAACGCAGAAATTGGAAACTTCCCTCAATTGGGTCTATTCTCTGGAGACGCTGGTTATGCTGGTGCTGCAGGTCAACGCCCTTCTCAATTAAGAAACGATAACTTAAAGTGGGAAACTACCAAGCAGTTTGATATTGGTATCGACTTCGGTATATTGAATAACCGTATTACCGGTGAAATTGACTACTATGTTAAGAAAACCGACGGTCTATTATTGAACGTGAATATTCCTGCAACAACTGGTTTCAATAGCCAAGTTAGAAACGTAGGTAAATTAGAGAACAAGGGTTTTGAATTTGTTTTGAATACCCAGAACCTAATTGGTGCTTTCAAATGGAATACCAGCTTTAATATTGCTCGTAACATTGGTAAAGTAACCGATATCCAAGGTCAAATTATTGAAGGCGGTATCAGCAGCATGAACCGTGTACAAGAAGGATATGCGGTGGGTGTATTCTACACGCCTCAATATGCTGGTGTTGATCCTGCAAACGGAAACGCATTGTTCTATTTGAATACAAAAAATGCAGATGGTTCTTTAAATAAAGGAACTACCAGCAACTATAATTTAGCTCAAAGAGTAGTTGTGGGTGATCCAAACCCAGATTATATCTTAGGTATTACCAATAGCTTCTCTTACAAAGGATTTGATGCATCAATTTTCTTCAATGGTGTGTTGGGTAACGAGAACAATATCTATGGTATGGGTAGATACTCTTCTGCAAGTATGTTATACGAAGACAACAACACTGCAGATCAGTTAAGAAGATGGCAGAAGCCTGGTGATATCACCGATATTCCTCAAGTACGTTTGTACAGAGTGAATGGTTCTCAGGCAAGCAGTCGTTATATTGTTGATGGATCTTATATCCGTTTAAGAACAGTTTCTTTGGGTTATACTTTCAACGCAAAGCAATTGTCTAAATTTAAAATCGAGCGTTTAAGATTGTATGTATCGGCTCAGAACTTGTTAACCTTTACCAATTACACTTATTGGGATCCAGAAGTTAATGCTGACTCTTTCGATTCAAACATTGCTAAAGGAAACGATTTCTATACATCACCACAGCCAAGAACTATTTTATTTGGTGTGAACGTAGGTTTTTAATTAATTAATACTAACTATTATGAAAATATTAATCAACAACATGAGTAATTACTTTAAAGCAGCATTGCTTTTGGGTACCATTACAATGGTAAGTTGCGAAAAGAGACTGGATATTGCTCCAACAGCAAGTATTGCAGATAACCTTGCATTAAACACAGAGGGAGATGTATTGGTAACATTAATTGGTGCTTATGATGGTGCACAAAGTGCTGCTGCATACGGTGGTGATATCATGGTATTGAATGACCTAGTAGGAAATTCTGCCAATATTAATTTCACTGGTACTTTTGCTGGCTTATCCGATGCATATCAAACCCAAATGGTTTCTGATAACTCTTTCGCTAGAGATACTTGGGCTGCTTGTTACAATACCATCAACCGTTGTAACAATGTATTAACTGCAGTTGCTAAAGTAACTTCTTCAACCACTAAGAGAAATTCAGTAGAAGGTGAGGCATTAATGCTTAGAGCTTCTATGTATTTTGAATTGGTAAGATTATACGCAAAGTTTGTAGGTGATGGCGATTATGCTACTAACCCAGGTGTTCCGTTGGTTTTAACTCCAACTGGAAACGTAACTGATGCAAACTATCCAGCTAGAGCAACTGTAAAAGCTGTTTATGACCAAGTTATAGCCGACCTTGTTAAAGCTGAATCTTTATTGCCTAATTCTAACGGCAACTATGTAAGCAAATGGGCTGCTGCTGCGCAATTAAGCCGTGTGTATTTAATGGTAAAAGACTATGCGAATGCAAGAGATGCTGCTAACCGTGTTATCACAGGAAGCGGTAAGAATCTAGCAGCAAGTTTTGGTAGCAACTGGTTTACTTTCATCAACAACGCAGGTGGAACTCCGGGAGAATATTTATTCTCTTTAAAAGTGACTGCACAAGACGGAACCAACTCACAAAATACTTATTTCGGAAGAAACGTTGGTATTGCTGGTACAGCTGGTAGAAGTGATTGTAAAATCAGATTGACTCATATTAATGCATACGAAACAGGTGATTTCAGAAAAGGTTACTTCACATTAAGTGGTGGTAACTACTATACGAATAAGCACTTAGACCGTTTTGGTGATGTAGCTATTATTCGTTTAGCTGAAATGTTCTTAACTCGTGCTGAGTGTAATCAACGTTTGGGAACCAGCATTGGTGCTACTCCATTGGCTGATATCAACAGAATCCGTAACCGAGTTGGTTTAGCTTCGCTGTTAACTGTTTCTTTAGCAGATATTACCAAAGAGCGTTCTTTTGAATTGGCTTTTGAAGGTCATAACTTGATTGAAGCAAAACGTTTGCAAACTCCAGTTGGTACATTGGCATGGAACGATGCTAAGTTGATTTTACCAATTCCAAGAAGAGAAACTGACGTAAACAAGAATCTTGTTCAGAACGCAGGATACTAGTAGTTTACTTTAATAAACTTTCTAAATAATAAACCCCGGTCATTTTAAATGAACCGGGGTTTTTATTTTGGATAAATTTTAAAATTGAATAGTGATTAAAGGAGTATGCTAATTGACTATTGAATCTTTATAGTTTGATTTCTTCGTCGTGTTCATTAAAGAATCTGAACTCTACAATATGGTAATTGGTGTTGGCTTTAATACTAATTTTTGTCTTGAACTTTTTATTCCATTTTCTAATAATAGAGCTAAAGAATAATCCTTTGGTTAAATGAGAATGAACAATTGGATTCACCACCAATGTGAGATTTTTATGCGCATGAGAAGTTAAGTAATACAAGCGCTTTTCTATTTCATCCTCTAATAACAGCGTTGAAGTGATTTTTC
This sequence comes from Synechococcus sp. UW140, assembly GCA_943371295.1. GTDB lineage: Bacteria > Bacteroidota > Bacteroidia > Chitinophagales > Chitinophagaceae > Sediminibacterium. The sequence goes on from CALRUG020000022.1 coordinate 22,810, forward strand.
CTGAACCTTTGCAAACTGGGCAAACTTCTGCAGTATTGATATTTACTTCAGGACGCATGCGTTGACGGGTAATTTGCATTAACCCAAACTTTGAAATAGGCAGTACAGAATGTTTTGCTCGGTCGGTTTTCATAAAACCTTCCATGGCTTCCTGTAGTTTTCTTTTATTATCGGGCAATTTCATATCAATGAAATCAACCACAATAATGCCACCAATATCTCTCAGTCTTAACTGCCTGGCCATCTCTTCTGCAGCTTCTAGATTTGTTTGAAGCGCGTTTTCTTCTTGATTATTGCTTACACTTTTGTATCCGCTGTTTACATCAACAACATGTAAAGCTTCTGTATGCTCAATGATTAAATAAGCCCCACTTGGTAAATTAACCGTTTTGCCAAAAGAACTCTTCACCTGTTTAGTAATTCCATAGTGGTCAAAAATGGGAAGACCATTTCCTTGGAATAGGCTAACAATATCTTTTTTATCCGGGGCAATTCTTTGAATATATGCCTGAATATCATTGAAAATAGTAGGATCGTTTACCACTACTTTATTAAAATCGGCACTAAGCAAATCTCTAAGTATACTGGTAGTTTTGGTTTCTTCACTTAAAATTCTAACAGGGGCTACAGCGCCTTTTAATTTTTTCTGAATACCATTCCAATTGTCGATAATACTTAATAAATCTTGGTGTAATTCGGCAGTACTTTTCCCTTCTGCAGCGGTTCTTACAATGATTCCAAAATTTTTAGGACGAATTGATTCTACAATTTTATGTAAACGCTTTCTCTCGTCGCCTGAATGAATCTTTTTTGAAACGGCTACTATTTCATTAAATGGAGTAACCACAACAAAACGGCCTGGTAAAGAAATTTCACAACTTAAACGAGGTCCTTTGGCTGCAATGGGTTCTTTTAATATTTGCACCAACACATTGGGCTTGCCATTTAAAACTTCATTAATTTTTCCTGTTTTTAATATTTCAGGTTCCGTTTGAAATTTTGAAAAATCAAATCCATTTGGCTCTTTATCGTGCATAGCCAATTGGGTGTATTTGATAATTGACCTAGCATAAGGGCTCAAATCGGTATAATGAAGGAATGCATCCTTTTCATAACCAACATCAACAAATGCAGCATTCAATCCAGGTATGAGCTTCTTTACTTTGCCCAAATAAAGGTCACCCACAGCAAAGTTCATATCTGTACTTTCACTATGAAGCTCAACCAGTTTTTTTTCTTCTAGTAAGGCTATTTCTACACCGGTTGTACCGGCATTGATAATTAATTCTTTGTTCACAGGTTCGCAACTTTAAAATACAGTAATAGGTACCTAATTGCAGGACCTATCATCTACTTAACCTAAACAATGCTGCTGAAGAAGGAGGAGGAGTAAAGTTGCAGAAATTCGTGAGGCAACAGCAAAAGGTAGATAAGTATTAAATGCATTGCACGATAAGTGCAATGCATTTAAATATGTGCAAAAGAGGAATTATTTATTCTTCTTCTTATGACGATTCTTTCTTAGACGTTTTTTTCTTTTGTGCGTCGCAATTTTATGACGCTTTCTTTTCTTACCACAAGGCATACAAAGAGATTTAAATAGTTAAAAAATAATTTATTTTTTCAATTCCATGATTCTGTTGTTCAGCTCTTCTTTTGCCTGCGGAATTTTCACCAATTGCTTTGCTTTTTCATAATATACAATCGCATTTGGTTTATCTCCTTTAAGGTCATAACATTCAGCTATATGAAATATGGCTTCTATATTGTCTGGTTCCTTTTGCACAATCAGTAAAAAACGCTCAATCGCTTTATCATATTGACCGCTTTTTTTACCACCGAGCGCAAGCATCATTTGCCCATAAGTGTTTCCAGGGTTCTTTTCAACTACTTGACGTATCATATTAATCCCTTCCATAGGGTTAGAACTGATATTGCCAAATAGGTAACAAGAACCTAGTCCAATTCTGCTTGAATCATTTGCAGGATTGAGTTTAAGGGCATTCTCTAAAAGAACTTTTGCATTGTTTGCTAACCATGTTTGCATGGCCGGATCACCCGACATCATCAGGCGGTCTAAAAACAAGCGGGCGGCAAAGGTGAGGCTTTTTTCAGAATTTTCCAACTTCGCAGCTTCAGAAGTATAATAAGCGTATAATTCAAACTTTCTGGCAGAGTCTAACCAGAACCTAGCCATTTCATGAAAAGCATGAATTTGCTGTTCTTTTACATCGCCCCGGGTAACAGAATTCTCAAGGGCGGTTAGTCTTTGGGCCTGATTAGGAGTAATATTGGCTTTAGCAGAGGCCAATAAGCTTTTAAAATCAATTTTTTGGGGGGAATCAGCAGAATGATCGTGTCCATCATTTTCAGAATGGGTTGCAGCTGCTGTTTTATCTGGAACTGTTTTGCCGCCTAAATAAAGCGCAATACAAAGAATCAATGCAATTGCAGAAAGAACGTATTGTTGTTTTTTCACTTTTAGTTCAGTTTCGGCAAAGGTAACTACTTACGCTTGCTTTTTACTTCACTAACAAATTCTTTAGCAGGTTTAAATGCAGGAATATAATGTTCAGGAATTTCAACAGCCACATTCTTCTTGATATTTCTACCAATTTTAGCAGCTCTTTTTTTGGTGATAAAGCTACCAAACCCGCGTATATAAATGTTTTGACCCTGAGATAGATTTTCTTTCACTTCTTTAAACATTGTCTCTAGCGTCACCAAAACATCTACTTTTGGTATGCCTGTTTTTTCCGAAATGTTGTTGATGAGATCTGATTTTCTCATTATTAATTGTTTTTATAATAAGTTGTTGGTTTAAAGTAACAAAAAAAACATGAATTACCCAAAAAATAGGACCTCTTTTTTGTGACATTATCAAATAATTCAATCAGTTACAATTGTAAATTTGATTATATATTAACAAAAGGAACGGCCAAACTACCTTCTATGCCCCTTAAAAATCGCTTAAAACCCAGCTCAAATACTTTTTTTACACAGGAGCTCATGCAATGGAATAAAGTGGAGAATAATCGAAAAATGCCTTGGAAAGGAGAAAAAGATCCATATAAAATATGGTTAAGTGAAGTCATTTTGCAGCAAACAAGGGTAGAGCAGGGTTTAGACTATTACAATAAATTCATTCAGGCATTTCCAACCATTGTATCGCTTGCAAATGCTAAAGACGAGACCGTTTTTAAATTATGGGAAGGGTTAGGGTATTATAGTAGGTGCAGAAATTTATTATTTACAGCTCGATATATTGCATTTGAATACGGTGGCCAATTTCCTACCAACTATGAAGCGATTTTGAATTTAAAAGGAGTAGGGCCTTATACCGCTGCGGCCATTGCTTCATTTGCATTTGACCAGCCATATGCAGTAGTTGATGGAAATGTTTTTAGAGTAATTGCCAGGTATTTTGGAATTGAAAAACCTACAGATACCAATGAGGGGAAGAAATATTTTGTATCCCTTGCAGATGAATTATTAGATAAAACTCAACCAGGTAAATACAACCAAGCCATCATGGATTTTGGGGCAACTATTTGCAAACCCGCATTGCCATTATGCAATAGCTGTGTGTTAGCAAGCAATTGTATAGCCAAAATAAATAGTCAGGTGAATCAATTACCCATTAAATCCAAAACCATCAATCGAAAAAAGCGTTGGATTTATTATATGGTTTTTCATTACAAAGGGAGTATTGGCATTAAACAAAGGATGCAAAAAGATATTTGGCAGGGATTAAATGAATTTTATGCAATTGAGGCTTCGGCTGCAATAAATTGGAATGACAAATCTGTAAATGATTGGTTACATAATCAAATAGGAATCAATAAGGCAAGTGTAGTAAAAATATCTTCAGTAAGAACCCAACAATTAACTCACCAGCAGATTACCAGCCAGTTTATACATATTCAACTAAATCAGTCTCCCAAGACCTTAAAAGGACTCATTTGGGTGAATGAAAAGGAGCTCAGCCAATTTGCTTTTCCAAGATTGATTACGGCATATATGGAAACATTTAACAGTTAAATGGTAAGGATGATAGTAGGTTAAAGAAAAAATAGGTATTTTTAAGAAGCACTTTTATTAAAACAAATGCATATGCGCGGAGTAAATAAAGTCATGCTTATTGGAAATTTGGGTAAAGATCCAGATATACAACAATTAGAGGGAAATATTGGCGTTGCTAAATTCCCATTGGCTACTACTGAAACTTACAAAGACAGGACTGGAAAACTGGTTTCTCAAACGGAATGGCATACAGTTGTTTTATGGCGTGGATTGGCAGATTTAGCAGAAAAATATTTACATAAAGGAAGTTTAATATACATAGAAGGGAGATTAAGAACTAGAAGCTGGGAAGACAAAGACGGGAATAAAAAATTTGCTACTGAAGTGGTGGCAGACAATCTGATTATGTTAGATAAAAGAGCCGACGGAACCGCTGGTCCTGGATCTGGAGAACCAGATTATGAATCTCTTCCATTTTAATTGTTGCAGAAACGATATTTTTGCTTTCTAACCAAATTTAGTGGCTTTGGATTATTATCCTGTAACCGATTTACTTTTATCATTTCATATACTGGCAGCATTGCAGGCACAAGGCACAACCATTTTAATAATGGTATTGCTCTTCTTGTTCTTTTTATCTTTTGTTTTGTCTGGAGCGGAAGTTGCTTTCTTTTCTTTAACGCATAAAGACATCAATTTATTGAGGTCTAAACAAATACCGCCCTACCAAAGAATTGTTGACTTGTTAGAAGAACCTAAAACTCTTTTGGCTTCTCTGTTAATAGCGAACAGTTTTGTTAACATCACTATTATTATCGTTTCTAATTTATTGATAGATAACTTATTCAATTTTGAACAGTATGGTGCAGCATGGGTGGAGTTCATTATTAAAGTGATAGCTGTATCATTTATGTTGGTTTTGTTTGGAGAAGTAATGCCCAAAGTTTTAGCTACACAAAATAATATTCGTTTTGCAAAAGATTTCGGCGGCATTGTTCAAGCCATGACTTATTTATTTTCAGGTTTGGGGAAAAAGTTGGTTAAATATTCAGACAAATTTGAAAGAGTATTGAATAATAAAAATGGCAATGCCTATAGTTTAGAAGAATTGGATCATGCCATTGATATAACTACTGATAATACCGCTTCTGAAAATGAAAAGAATATACTCAAGGGGATTGTAAAGTTTGGTAATATTACTGTTAAGCAGGTAATGAAAACAAGGGTAGACGTGCATGGCGTAGACGAAGATATTTCCTTTGCTGAATTGTTAGACATTGTGCGTGACCTGAATTATAGCCGATTGCCAGTTTATAAAGAAGGGTTAGATCATATAACAGGGATGATTCATACCAAAGACTTATTGCCCTACTTAGATGAGCCAGCTAATTTTAATTGGAAGAGTTTGTTAAGGCCTCCATTTTTTGTTCACGAACAAAAAATGATTGAAGACTTGTTGCAAGAGTTTCAAATGAAAAGAATTCATTTTGCAATTGTGGTAGATGAGTTTGGTGGTACAAGTGGAATCATCACATTGGAGGATATTTTAGAAGAAGTGATTGGAGAAATCAAGGATGAGTTTGATGAGGAAGATTCTGGCTATAAGAAAATAGATGAACACAATTATATTTTTGAAGGCAAAATGATGATCAATGATGTATGTAAAATTATGAACATTGATCTAAATACATTTGATTCGCAAAGAGGAGAGAGCGATTCAATGGCAGGACTAGTGTTGGAAATTGCGGGTGAAATTCCACAAGTAAATCAACTAGTATCTACAGACGAGTTTGATTTTGTTGTTTTAGAAGTAGCGAAAAATAGAATTTTAAAAGTTAAGTTGACCATAAAAGAAAGGACTGATGAGTAAGATTGCAGCTTGCTTTTTATTTATTGCGGCAGCTTTTTTTTGTGCCTGCAATAGTTCGTTTACCCCTAAGCCAACAGGTTATTTTAAAATCGATTTCCCGAAAAAAAAATACCAACTCTTTCAAGAGGAAGGCTATCCCTATAGTTTTGAATATCCAGTTTATGCTCGGGTTACCAAAGACAGTACTTTTTTTGGAGAAACAACAGAAAATCCATGGTGGATCAATATTGATTTTCCGCAGTTTAGTGGAAGAATTTATATTAGTTATAAACAAATTGGCGGGAAAAATAACTTTGATTCATTAATTCGAGATGCGTTTACATTAACAGGTAAGCACACTTCTAAAGCCTATTCTATAGATGATTCATTATTGGTAAATCCATATAATGTAGAAGGTGTTTTTTTTAAAGTTGGAGGGAATGTAGCCACAGCCAATCAATTTTTTCTTACAGATTCAAGCAGACATTTTCTAAGAGGGGCTT